>JABLXV010000002.1 GCA_013177895.1 Brevinematales bacterium
TCGCCCCTTAGTACTCGGAGTACCAGTTCTCCCTTTCTTTTCGCGCTGTTTCTTTGGCTCATTTTTCGTCTCCTTCTAAGCTATATTTTAGCTTAAAAAGTGCTCGCTTTCAACTGGGGCTATTATATTATCTAAAGAAGAACTTGAAAAAAATATTGAAGAGAAGAATGCAATCCGTGATTTATTTGATATGAGATTCATTCATTTAATTGACAAAAATACTAGCTCTGCACCAAGTGACGGAAAACATTACGAAGCATATATTTTAGATGTGGGTCTATATGATTTCACACGTCTAAGAAATTTTGATCAAATTGAACCGGGAAATAAAGATGATAAATCAAGAAAAGATCATATGCGTGCATCACCTAAGATCAATCTTGAACAAATGAAAAATAATTCGTTAAATAGGAAATAGTTTATATACATACACCGTACCCCCTTGACAGTTCAAGAAGATGTATTCGAGAATAAAAGCTGCACCTTTCCGGCAGAACTTACCCGATGTCGTCGATATTCGTAACGAAGTTCACGTTCGATAAAATAAACTTCTTACGTTCGCCGTCCTGCGCGTCGTCGGACATCAGCACCTTGAGAAGCCGTTCGGACTCCTCGAAGTCGGTGATCGACATCCGCAACATCTTCCGCTTCTCGGGGTCCATCGTCGTCTCCCAGAGCTGGTCGGGATTCATTTCTCCCAACCCTTTATAACGCTGGATATCCGGAGTTTTCGAGCCGAATTTCGTCTTGAGTATCTTTTCCTTTTCCTCGTCGGAATAGGCGTATTCGACGTGCTTCCCCGAGGTGATTTTGTATAACGGCGGAAGCGCGATATAAAGATGCCCCGTCTCGATCAGCTCGCGCATGAAACGGTAGAAAAACGTGAGGAGCAGGGTGCGGATATGCGAACCGTCCACATCGGCGTCGGTCATTATCACAATTTTATCGTACTGGAGCTTGGATAATTCGAAATTCTGGTAGTACCCCGCGCCGAGGACGGCGATCAGGGTCTTGATTTCCTCGTTCGCGAGGATGGATTGGAGCGATTTCTTCTCGATCTTTTTCTCGACATTGAGGATTTTCCCGCGCAGGGGGAGGATCGCCTGGGTCTCACGGTCGCGTCCCTGTTTGGCGGAGCCTCCCGCGGAATCTCCCTCTACTATAAATATCTCACGGTTTTCACGGCGGCGCGTCGAGCAGTCGGCGAGCTTTCCCGCGATAATCGACAATGTCTCTTTCTTGCCTCGCCCGAGGTTCGTGCGGACTCCCTCGCGGGCGCGTTCGGCTTCCTGCAGCGCTTTCAGCTCCAGCACAGCCTTCTTCAGGATCGTCTCGGCGATATTCATATGCGTCTCGAAATACAATCCCATCGCCTTCTCGACAATATCCCGGCATATCCGGCGCGCTTCGAGCGGCTCGGTAAGTTTGTCCTTCGTCTGTCCCTTGAACTCCGCGTTGGGAATACGCGTATTGATGACGCAGGTCAGCCCGAACGCGAGGGTTTTTTTATTGATCTTGTCGCCCTTCTTATCGATATTGAGACGCTCGGCGAACTTCTGCATGACCTTCTCATACGCCATCCAGAACCCGTCGACATGTATCCCGTGGTTTTTCGTGTGGATACTATTGACATAGCTGAATATCTCCGGGTCTTCGCCGGAATTGCGGTACTGTAAGACCACGTCCGCGGTGATGCCGTCCAATTCCCCCGTGGTCTTCACCGGATCGGGGAATATCACATCATAGTCGCGGTTCAGCTCGTTCTTCATAAACTCGTAGATACCCTCGTCATACTTGTATACCTGCGTGACAAAGCCCGAAGGGTTTTCAGGGTCCTGCTGCATCTTATCCTCGAACGTCACTTCCAGCCCGGGGTTGAGGAACGCCACTTCGCGGAGGCGTCCGGCAAGCGACGCCGAACTGAACTTGGTTATCTGGAATATGGTGTCGTCGGGCTTGAAACGGATGAGGGTGCCCGTTTTATCGGTCTTTCCCGCTTCCTTGAGAGACTGAACCTTCAGTCCGCGTTCGAAACGGATCGTATAGATTTTCCCGTCGCGGTAGACCTCGGCCTCGAGGAATTCCGCCAACGCGTTAACGACCGACAGCCCCACCCCGTGCAGGCCGCCGGAGACCTGATAGGACTCGCGGTCGAACTTTCCGCCGGAATGGAGGCGGGTCATCACCACTTCTATCGCGGGGACGCCTTCCTGGGCATGCATACCTACCGGGATGCCGCGCCCGTTATCCTCAATTTCGAGAGTGTCGGGGGCGATGAGGCTGACACGGATTTTATCCGCTACCCCCGCGAGATGCTCGTCCACCGAGTTATCGATGATTTCTATAGCGAGATGGTGGTATCCTTCGACGTCGCGGTCGCCGATATACATATCCGGGCGCTTCCGCACCCCGTCGGGATAATTCAGAGACGCGATTGAATCGGCATTGTACTCTTTACTTTTAGGCATGTTTCCCCTCTTTACGATTGGCGAATGGTAGATTATTATAGCATATTTCCGGGGAAAAATGAAGTTTTTAGCCTGTTTCTTATTCCCTGTCGTTTATATCCCTGTATGCAATTACATGAATACATGTATTCTATAATTTTGATTGAACAACATGGGCGGATTACGGTAATTTCTGCCTGAAGCATTAACCGATAGGGTACGCAGTACAGTTATTCACTTCTCATGCGTTTTTCTATACTTGTACATCGCAGGCTAGCAGTAGCTGTTCAGTGCCCCGGTTGATAATGGGATTGCCCCCGCTCAGCGGGATTTTAACTTCTCATTCGTTCCTCTAAACCTATCCATCGCAGGCTAGCAGTAGCTGTTCAGTACCCCGGTTGATAATGGGATTGCCCCCGCTCAGCGGGATTACTTGACGCGCGGGCGTCGGCCGTGTAAGATATATCCCCGGTACGGAGGCACGAATGAGAAAAATATCCACCATCATCATTTTTATCACATTGATAACAGCCGCCCTGCGCGCGCAGATGTTCGACCCCGGAAGCTCGCTCTCCGTGCTGAAAACCAAGTACTTCGATATTATCTATTCCGATAATTCCAAGGCCGCCGCTATCGAGCTCGCGGGGTTCGCGGATAAGACGTTCGAGAAGATTACGAACCTCCTGCCGACCCTCGACCGCCAGAGGATTACCGTCGTCATTACATCGGACTATTTCGACGCGAACGGGTTCAGCCGGACTGTGCCGTATAACCATATCCTGCTCTACGCCTATCCCCCGGAGTTCGAATCCTCCATCGGGAACTACCGTGTCTGGCTCGAGGACTTGTTTACCCACGAGCTCACGCACGCGGTATCGCTCAATATCCGTTCGCCGTTCATGCAGGGGCTCTCCTCAGTCTTCGGCCCGTGGGTACAGACGCAGGTCTATATGACCCCGTGGTTCATGGTCGAGGGCGTCACCGTCAGCTTCGAGAGCCTCGACGGGTTCGGGCGGGTGAACAATCCCTATGTTACCGCGACCATCGCGCAGGATATTATCGACGGGAAATTCCACGATACCGCGCAGGCGTCGGGGGCATACGATATCTACCCCGGCGGGCAGATCCCCTATTTCTACGGCGGACTGTTCAGCAGTTTCATCCAGCATAAGTACGGAATGGAGAAATACGCCCAGCTCTGGCGGACTACGGGTAACGGGAATATCTTCGCGCTCCTGCCGGGGAGTTTTCAGGAGGTGTACGGGACGTCGGTTTACGACGAATGGAATCTCTTCAAATACACATTCGCGCCCAAGGAAAAAATTACCGTCAATACCAATAAGCTCCTGCCGGATTACGCGGGGATTTTCAGCGCCGCGCTCGCGGGAAATAAAATCTACTATGTTGACTATTTCCTCCAGCTTCTCCGGGAGTACGATACGTCCGGCGGAAAAATCCGCGACCTGTTCGGTATCGCGAGCGACGTCGTTTCGATAAACGCATCCCCCGACGGGAAGATGCTCGCGCTGAACCGGATGGCGTATGTGAACGGGATGCCGAAGCTGTTTACCGAGTTTTACGATATCGCGAAAAACTCCGTGCTCGAGCAGAAATATCCCGGAATCCGCGAGGCGTCGTTCTTCCGCGCGCCCGGCGGCTCCGATACCGATGTCGCCGCCATCCGCGTTATCGATCATTATACCGACCTCGTCCTGATCCGTAACGGCGTGACGACCGTACTTCTGACCGGAGACATGGACACCTACTACGGGCATCCCCTGCAATGGGACGAGAACCGCATCGTATTCATCCAAAGCGAGAAGGGCAAGAAGTCGCTCGCGGTGTTCGACCTCCGTGACGGGACTGTCTCGACAATCGCAGCGCCGGGTATCGACACGGGATATCTCCACGACGTCTCGGTGCATAACGGGAAACTCTACTTCTCCGCCGGGACGATGGGGTTGTTATACCGCGCGGGGTGGACCGACCTCAAGACGATGAGCATCCAGACCAACCAGTACTCCGGCGGGATGTACTACCCGATGCCGATCGGGGATACTCTCTACTACGCGGCGAGCTTCGCGGACGGCGCGCAGCTGATGAAATGCCCCGTCCCGTTACCGGAACTCCCCGTGATGACCGCCGGCGTTGAGTTGAGCAACTACACCCCCGAACCGCCCGCCCAGCCGGGGAATGAACAGACGAATTACACGACCGCGCCGTATTATCCGCTCGGATACCTCGCCCCGCGCGTATGGGCGCCGTATATCAATATCAACGCGAAGGGGGAGCTCGACGCGGTCGGTGTGCTGACCTTCCTCGCCGACCCCGTGCGGAATAACCAGGCCGTGTCGCCCATAGTCATGTACAACTTCGTGAAACCGTTCGCCGACTTCTCCATCGGATGGGACAATACCGCGTTCCCGGTCAACTTCAGTATTTTCCTCAGCGATTGGATAAATTACTCCAGGTATTATACCGATTATTACCGCCAGACCTCGGCGAGCCTGTCGTTCTGGTGGGTGCGCCGGTTCGTCCCGGCATGCAACTACCTCGCGCTCGGCGGGTATGTCTCCCATTCGAGTATCGCGTGGGATAACCATACCGACCTTTCGCCGTACTACTGGAAATATATCACCGATGTGACGACCGCGACCGTGTACGCGCAGGCGTCGACCTTCGTGACGCTGTATAACTTTTTCCAGTACCGGGGATGGACGGCGACCGTGTACGCCGACTATAATTTTCAGCACAATGCCTATAAAGCCGAGTTCAGCCTGAAAATCGCGCCGCATTTCCTCGCGGCGCTCGTCAATCTCTACGGGGCATACTCGGACAGGCCGATCCTCAATACATCGTCGGCGAACACTTATTTCTGGGGCAACCATTACCCCGCGTTCTACGAATACCAGTCCTATTATATTAATAGAACCTACTACTTCTGCGGCAACCTGTCGTTCCCGGTATTCGACTGGGAGATGCAATGGGGGCCGGGGTTGGTTCCGCTCTATTTCAACCGTTTTTACCTCGTGACCGGATACCGCGCGGCATGGATAGAGCCCCTGTACCTGCAATCCGCATACGCGCGGGTTACCCTAGAAACCACCCTGTTCGCGAACCTGAATCTCAACGGGTACTTCGAGGCGTACTACGCGATCAACGACAACCGGTTCGATTACCGATGGGGGGTCAATTTCGACCTGTGGTTTTTAGGTTTGGATCGTCCCGGTAAGGTAAAGGCCGACCCGGGGACGATGTAGGGGTTTGCCCGCGCGAGATTTTCACATCGCGGAAACGATAAATCTCTTGACATGGAAGCGTTTCCATACTATACTGTTCCCGGAGTGAACCATGACGACTATTAAAGATATCGCGAAGGCCGCAGGGGTGGGGCTGGGGACTGTCTCGCGCGCGCTGAACGGCGAGCCGAATATCCGCCCGGACACCCGCGACCGCATCCTGCTTGCCGCCCGGAAGCTGGGTTATCGCCCCAACGAAGCCGCGCGCAGTCTCGCGCGAGGGGGATTTTCCTCGGCCACCATCGGCATCGTTTTGCCAATGATTTCTCACCCCTTCTATTTTGAAATTCTCCGGGGCATCCATACCGCGTTCAACGAGATCGACAAGAACCTGATGGTATTCAACCTCGGGGCACACGAGGAACTGGTGGTCGGGCATATCGCGAAGGAGAATCTCGCGGGAATTATAGTCGTCGCCGCGGGGATTTCGCCCGACAGCCTGACTCTCCTCAACGCGCAGGATACGAACGTCCTGTTCCTCGACAGGCGCGAAGAACGCGCGGTATCGTACTGGATCGACAATACCCTCGGGGGAAGTCTCGCCGCGAAATACCTGCTTGACGCGGGTTGCGGGAATATCGCGTATATCGGCGACAGCGGCGAAAGCCAGCAGCAGGACGACCGTCTCGCGGGATTCCGCGCGGAACTCTCACGCGCCGGGAAAACCCTCGCCAGCGAAACATTCATCCATATCGACGAGCAGCTCGCATACGAAACCGCCGCGTCGGTCTTCCAATCCGGCGCTATCGACGGGGTATTCTGTTTCTGCGACAGTATCGCTTATGGGGTGATGCGCTATATGAAGGAACACGGCCAAAGCGCGCGGATTATCGGGTATGACGACGCGCCCGCGTCGCAATACCTCGGACTGTCGTCCGTCCGCCAGCCCGCGTTCGAGATGGGCTACGAGGGCGCGCGGGCTGCCGCGAACCGTCCCGAGAAGGATAAACCGAAATCGCGGGTATTTCTGCCCGCGGTAGTCGATAGAAATTCATAATATTTGCGGAGGCGACTATGAAAAAGTTTTTTGCCCTATTGGCGGTTTTATTTATCATGCTGAGTATCCCGTTATGCCGCGAGGCGACGGTCAAGCCCGGGACTTCCGGCGCGATGGGAAAGCTCCGTTCCTACGACTATAACTATGGGAAACTTGTGCTGAATTACGACAGTTTTTCCGCTGTCGTGGAGATTCTCGACGGGCCTATCGTAAAGGTATCCGCGTCGTATCTCCCCGCTCTGCCCTACCACTATTCCTACGCGGTCGTCGGTGAAAAGCCGCTCGCGGGCGCGGAGAAAATACTGCATCTCTCCAATAATATGTACATCATCAGATGGGACGATTATGAAGTCCGGGTGCCGATGGACGGTGCGTTCGGCGTAACCCTCCTCAAGGGCGGGAAACAGCTTTACAAGACGACGATGGTCGAGGACGACGAGGAATACAAGCTCTATCTGGTCAGCCCCGTGGAGAAAGAACGTTACTTCGGGCTGGGCGAAAAGACCGGCAAGCTCGAGCTTACCGGGCGCACATTTGTAAATTACAACTCCGATACCTATAAGTACGGGGTGAACACCGACCCGATATACAGCGCTATCCCGTTCTATCTCGCGCTGGGTAACGGGTACTCCTACGGGATATTCATCGATAACCCCGCGCGTTCCGAGTTCAGCTTCACCAAGGCCGAATACTCGCAGGCGGTGTATGACGACCGCATCGATTTCTATATCATCCCCGGCGAGCCGAAGGCTGTCCTGAAGAACTATGCCTCGCTCACCGGCAAGCCGAACCTCCCGCCGATGTGGGGGCTCGGGTATCACCAGTGCCGTTACAGCTACCTCAGCCAGAAGGAAGTGATGACGGTGGCGGAGAATTTCCAGAAGAACGGGCTCCCGCTCGATACGATTTACCTCGATATCGACTTTATGAGCAACAATATGGCGTTCACCTATAACCCGTCGGCATTCCCCGACCCCAAGGGGATGAACGAGGCTCTCGAGAAACAGGGCGTCCGGCTGGTGGCGATAGTCGACCCGGGTATCAAGACCGATAAGAAGTACGGCGTCTATACCTCCGGCACCAACCTCGGGGTGTTCGTGCTGATCACGAATAAAAGCAAGACTGCGGCGTCGCCGTGGAAAATCTATACCGGGAGCGTATGGCCCGGACTCTGCGCGTTCCCGGACTTCACCAAGCCCGCGACTTTCCAGTGGTGGCAGGCTCAGCATCCCGTGCTCCTCAATCTCGGTATCGACGGGTTCTGGAACGATATGAACGAGCCGAGCGTATTCAACGTACAGGGCGGGACGATGGCGGGCGACGCGATACAGGACAACCACGGCACGCCGACCGAGCACCAGTACCTGCATAATATCTACGGGCTGTCGATGGTCTCCGCGACCTTCGCGGCGGTGCATGCGCTCCAGCCCGATAAGCGGGTATTTATCCTCACGCGCTCGGCGTACTCGGGTATCCAGCGGTATGCGTTCGTCTGGACGGGCGACAATCAGGCCGACTGGCCGCACCTCGCGATGAATGTCAGCATGGTGCTGAACCTCGGCTTGTCCGGGGTGCCGTTCAGCGGCGCGGATATCGGAGGATATACCGGAAGCCCCACCGAGGAATTGTTCGTCCGGTGGATCCAGCTCGGCGCGTTCGCCCCGTTCATGCGCGACCATACCGAGAAGGGCACCAAACCGCAGGAACCCTACGTATTCGAGAAAAGCCTCCCGATTATCAAGAAATATATGAAGCTCCGCTATACCCTGATGCCCTATATTTATACGATGGCGTACGAGGCCTCGCGTGACGGAATCCCCGTGGTGCGCCCGTTGTTCCTCGAGTTCGGCGGGGATTATATGGACGTCGATCAGGAGTTCCTGTTCGGCGACAGCATCCTCGTCGCGCCCGTGCTCGATCCCCTCAAGAAGAAGGACTCCCTTTCGGTCGTGCTGCCCACGGGTATCTGGTACGACTATTTCAGCGGGAAGGTCTCCCAGGCGGGGAGTTATTCCCTGACGGTCACGATGGACGATATTCCGGTGTACGTCAAGGGCGGGAGTATTATCCCCGTGTTCGGGTTCGACTATATGAGCACGATGGACCTCCAGAAGAAGCGCGACGTCACATTGACCATCTACCCCGACGAGGCGGGTAACGCATCGGGGCGTCTGTTCGAGGACGACATGGTGAGCTACGCGTACCAGAAGGGCGCGTATATCTACACCAAGTTCGAGTATAAGTCGTCAGGGAACTCCGCGTCGATCACGTCGGTAAAGGAAGGGAGTTTCGCGCTCAAGCGGAAACTCACGGCCGTCCTGCCGGCGGGCATCACCGCGCTGACCTATAACGGGAAAGCGGTCGCGGTCGCGGACGGGAAGGCCGTACTGGAATAAACCCCGGAAACTTTGCGTTTCCCAACGGCGGTAATTAAACTATAGGGCGGTTTTAAAAACTTCATGGAAATGAAATGAATACGCATAATTATCGAATAAAAAAGATATTACTATGTCACTGCGAGCCTGCCTTCTACCGAAGGTAGACAGGGAACGCAGTGACGAAGCAGTCTATGTAATTTATTAAATGACAATAGAATAGATTGCTTCTACCGCGCTTCAATAAGTTTTGTAGCGCGGCATCGCAATGACAGGGTTATTTTCCTATTTGGTAATTTCGTAATTATTACTGAGTTATTAGAAGTGACCTATACCTATTCAAAAAGGGAGGATAAAATGAAAAATCTCCGGGTATGCGGTTTAATTACCGCCTTACTATTTTTATTCACACCGTCGTTCGCCGCGGCGAAAGCTAAGAACGCCGCGAAGCCCGCGGGCGAGCTTCTGGGGTTCACGGTATCCAATAATACCGCCGTACTGAACTATCCCGCGATGACGTTTCAGGTACGGATTCTCTCCAACGGGATCGTGCATATCTACGGGCAGAACGGTAAAAAGCCCATCCCGCACTATTCCTACGCAGTCGTGCACACGAACGACCCTGCCAAGACGTTCGTCAAGGATACGGGAGATGCCCTCCTTCTCGACGCGGGCGGAATACTCGTCACAATTACCAAAAAGGATATGCAGTTTAAAGTTGCCGCGAAGGGGACGACCGTGTTTTCCGGGAAGGCGCTCGGCGCGATTATCGACGATTTCCCCGGATACTGCATCGACTACGATTATAACGGGGAACGCTTCTACGGGCTGGGAGGGCAATCCTCCCAACTGGAAATAACCGGCCAGACAATCCGAAACTATAACGCGGATTGGTATCCTTACTACGCGTCTTTCCCGGTGTATCTCGCGATAGGCCCCGAGTATTCCTGCGGGGTGTTCTACGATAGCGCGGCATTTTCGGTTTTCTCATTCGACGACCCGAACCCGCAGAATGGGTTCCAAGCCGCCTATAAAGAGGATACCTATGCTACCAGTTTCGGCGCTATGGGCGAAACCTTCGACCTGTATATCTACACCGGTACGCCGAAGGAGATATTGGAAAAATTCACCTCGATGACCGGGCGGCCTTACCTTCCGCCGCTATGGGCGTTCGGCTTCCACCAGTGCAAGTACTCCTATATGGACGAGAACGCCGTCCGCGCGGTCGCGAAAAATTTCGAGACCTACGATATGCCGGTCGAGTCCATCTGGCTCGATATCGACTATATGGACGAGTATAAGACATTTACCGTGAACGAGGACACGTTCCCCGACCTGAAAAAACTCACCTCGGACTTACTCGCTCAAGGCATCAAGACGGTAACGATCATCGACCCGGGTGTGAAAAAAGAGACGGGGTACTGGGTGTACGAAAGCGGTGTGAAAAAGAAGGTGTATATCCGCAAGTCCGGCGGTGATTATTTCCTCGGGAAGGTCTGGCCGGGTATGTGCGTCTATCCCGATTATTCCAATCCCGCGACCCGGAGTTGGTGGGCCGGACTCTATCAGACCCTGCACGACTGGGGCATATCCGGGCAATGGATCGATATGAACGAGCCCAGCGTATTCGTCTCCGAAGTCAGCGCATTTCACATGGATTATTACGCCCTCCGGGATTGGGAGGGTATCGGCGCGGAGGATTGGGAAATCCATAACGTGTACGGCCTCACGATGGCGATGGCGACCTCGATGGGGGTTTACAGCGCCGACCCGTCGAACCGCGTCTTCCTGCTGACCCGTTCCGCGTACCCCGGCATCCAGCGTTACGCGTTCATGTGGACGGGCGACAATAAGGCGTCATGGAACGATCTCGCGCAGGTCGTGCCGATGGTGCTGAACCTCGGACTGTCCGGGATGCCGTACTCCGGGTCGGATATCGGCGGATTCTCGGCAAGCCCGTCCGCGGAACTCTTTACCCGCTGGCTCCAGCTCGGCGCGTTCATCCCGTTCATGCGCGACCATACCGGGAAGGGCACGCTCTTCCAGGAACCCTACGCGAAGCATTTCGCTCAGTACCAGAGTATCATCCGGAACTACCTCTTCCTGCGGTACCGCCTCCTGCCGTACCTCTACACGCAGGTCTACCATGCGACATTGACCGGAGCGCCGATCGCGCGCCCGCTCTTTTTCGAATACGGGTATAAGTACTGCGACGTCGATAACGAGTTTATGATGGGGAATAATATGCTGGTCTGCCCGGTGATTACCGAGGGACAGACGAAGTTCGACGCGGTATTGCCGCCGGGCGAATGGGTCGACTACTGGACGGGTAAAAAGTTCCCCGCCGGGAAAGTCACCCTCGCGGTCACAATCACGAACATTCCGGTATTTATACGGTGCGGATCGATCCTGCCGACGTACGAGTTCAAGATGAAGAACACCGCCGCGCTCGCGAAGATGCGCGACGTGACGATGACCGTCTACCCCGATTCGACCGGATACGCGTTCGGCGCGCTCTACGAGGACGACGGCGTCAGCTGGAGTTTCATGCACGAGGGTTTCCTGGTGAGCGCGGTCACCTACCGCCAGTCCGGCGACAAGGCGGCGATCACGATTAAGACGGTGGGAGCATACGACCCGGGGCGGAAAATGATATTCATCGTGCCCGCGGGCGTGAAAAATGTATCTATCGACGGGGGAAATTATCCGGTAACGGACGGAAAGATAATCTACCAGAGCCTGTAAAATAGACAAGGGGCGCCTTATCGGCGCCCCTTACCCGTGTATGATTTGGAGGCATTGTCTTTATAAATACGGAGACTATCCGAGCGGACTCATATGCATCGGACGCGGACGAACCGCGTTCTGGCGCGCCTTGTAGAGGAATATCTTGCAGTCCTTATTCAGCAGGAATAATTCCGAATCGCAAAACACCTTCTTCATCAGACCGACTTCGTGGTCGGAAAGCTTGTTATTCGGTTTGTTGTTATAAAAACCGCAGGTTTCTTTTAATGGGCACATGGTTTCCTCCTTCTCGTGTCCTCACTATATATAATGCATATAGTATGCCAACCGTTAGTTAATTTCGGAGGAAAATTCTGTTAATACTGCATAATATCTTAGTAAACCGCCCTGTTTTACGGGTCAAAATGAACATTTTTTGCCTTTTTTGCTGAACCGGCGAAAAAAAGAAAAGGAGTGTACTTTTTTAAATACACTCCTGCGTGTTATTTCTACACAATAGTCAATTCTGCCAACAAATAAATCATTTCAGAACGCGTACTCCATCGACGTATAGATCAGGTCGTAGTCCTTCATCTGCCCGATCGTGCACCCGTCCGCGCCGTCGAACAGCATACTGCCCAATGTCAGTTCCAGCCCCGGAGTGGGCTTATAGGTAACCCCGAACTGCAATACCGCGCCGTAATGGTCGTTGAAATATCCGCCGAAGTCCGCGCTCCCGAACGCGTCGCCCAACGTATTGACGTTCAGTATCCCCGTAACGAAGGCCTTGATTTTATCGTCGAGGAAAGTTTTCTCGAACCTCAGGATGAAATAGTCCTGAAGGCGTTCCGCGCCGGTCAGCCCGCGTTCGGTAAAAAACCCGTGCGCGAACTGGAAGTTGATATACCATCCCCCCTCGAACAGGCTATCCGCGCCGATAGTGTACTTCACATACGGCTGGTTGGAGAGATAAGCCGTTTCCTGTACAGTGAGCACATTATTGGTAACCATCACCGGCAGGACGATCACCACCGCATCGCTATGACTGGCGGTCTTCGTATTCTCCGGGAACGTCACCCCCGCTTCGCCCCAGACGACGAATAAGCCGGTGTTCCATGAAAAGTCCAATCCCGCTTCGGCCTCGCGGTAGTACGCCAGTTCGTAACTTTTCCCGTTCAGCGTAATATTCGTCGTCCCGCCGCCCATATCGATCACCGTTTGCTGCTGAATAGAAACCGACTTGACATACGGCAGGTCGTTGATACGGCTGACCGCGTTCGCGGAGATATCGATAGGGCCGAGATTGATCTTATACCGCAGGCCGTAGGACGCATTATAGATCGACAGTTCGGGGGTCGCCGCCGACGGGGCGGTCCATCCCGAAGTATGATTGCTGAACGTGGTCACATAAGGCATGATCCCCGCGATAATATTAGCGGACATCTGCGCCTCCATCATGCCGATCATCGTCAGGTTCAACTGCGCGATCGGGCTCATCGGCTGATACACGAATTGCAGTCCCGATTCGCTGTCCCCGATATTAAAATGCAATGTCGTATTCACGGCGATCGACGCGGACTTTTTGCCGAAGTTCAGCAGGTCGTAAAAATCGCCGGGGTTGACAATATCGGTCGGATTGAACACATCCGCCGTACCCCACACGATCCGCTGTTTTCCGACAGTAAATTCCAGCCCGTTGAAAATAAAATTGTCGTAGGTAAAATATGCCTCGTCGATCAGGATGTCGAGCGGCATCACCGAACTGCTCCACGCGAGCTCCTGCGGTATCAGGATATTGTTGAGCGTGGTCTGCCCCTTAGGCTGCCCCGAATAACGGAAACCGAGCCTGATCATCCCGTAAAAATTATCGTTCACCTGCGTGTCAAATTTCAGGCTGCCGCTCAGTTCATAGAACAGGATATCCCCGTTGGTGGGCGATATGCGCATATCCGCCTTGACCTTGCCGAGGATTTCCGCGCTCCATCCGCCCGCGGCGGATATCCCGGTTATAACGAGCGCGAGAAGTAACTTTTTCATAAGTTCCCCCTTATTCTTTCTTCTTCAGATACTGCTGGGTGAATATCCCCTTGCCTTTCAATCCCTGATCGAACTTGACGTCCTTCATAATCATTTCGGTGTAATGCTTTTTCGTCATATCTTCGACCTTGATCTTCACGGGGATGTCGTATTTCCCCATCTTCTGTACTTCGATAATATCCATCACCTTTTTCAGCGTGCTGCCGTCATAGAACTCCACCTTCGACGGGATAAACGTCGTTTTATCGACGGTCATCACGACTTTCCCGTAGGTCTTATCCGAGCCCGCTTTACGGGTCAGCACGAGGGTATAGGTTTTATCGTTCTCCGCTTGTATCGCGGAGGAGTAATCCTTTTTGTACTCATAGCTCCCGATTTCATTATAGGAAAAATCCGTGCCCTGGAAACTGTCGTTCTTGAACGACCCCTGTATCATCTTGATCTTTTTCATTTCGGGGAGATAGATCCATATCTGGTTATCCCCGGTCACAAGTAGCCCAATCCCGCTGACGCCGGCGGGCTTGGTGAATTTCACTACGCGCATATCATTCCCGGAGACATACATCTTCATTTCGCGGACTTCCTTGCCGCTCCCGTCGCTGTTCGCGAGCGTCAGTATATTGAGCGATTCCATGTCCTGCGGCCCGGTCAGCGAATCTTCCACCTTATTGAGCACCTCGTCCCCGGTCAGGGCGTAGCCCGCGGAGAACCCGGCGGCTAAAATCAGGATTATAAAAATCCCCGTCATTCTTCTCATTGTATCCTCCTATTTCGTTATCTTTTTTCTGAATACGCGCGACACATGGAACACCGCCGGCAGCAGGGTCAGCGACGCGAGACTGCTGACGATCATACTGACCGCGAGAAGCCCTCCGAGAGTGCGTAACGGGCTTAAACTCGAGAACATCAGCACTACAAACCCCAGACCCACCGCGAACGCATTAGCGAGAATCCCGACCCCGGTGGTCGATAATGTTCCCGCGACCGCCTGTTCCTCGTCGCCCCCGTTACGTTCCAATTCGAGAGTGAAACGGTTCGTGAAGTGGATGCTGTAATCGATACCCGTCCCGATAGCGATACTCGCGATCGTTACCGATACCAGGTCGAGCGGTATTCCTAAAAGCCCCATCACCCCGAAATTCACGAGCAGGGTAAATATAATCGCGGCGATGGAAACTATCCCTTTCGCGACAGAGCGGAATGTTAACGAGTTCAGGATGAGCACGGCGATCAGCGCGAAAATCAGGCTGCTCAGTTGATTGATATAGAGGCGCTGTTTCATCTGCGACGTGAGGTAGGCATACCCGCTGACTTCGAGCGTATCGAGTTTCTTTTCGCCTACGACAGCCCCGGTATAATCGCTCCCCATAGGCATCGTCTCCCAGAACAACGGCCCCAGCGCGTATTTGAGACGCCCGCGGTCGATCGATATCCCTATTGTGTCGTACACCAAATCCGCCGCCAGATTATACCGCTGGAGTCGTACATTTTCCGCGTAACGCATCGACAGGCTCTCCGCGAGCATTTTCACATCGTCGGCGGTAACCCCGTTGCCCGCCGGAACCGATCCCGCGATTGCGGCATAAACGCTCTCCGGGGTATATTCCGTCATCCCCTTCAATTTCGTAATAATCCGTTCCGCCTGCGCCTTCGAGAGAGTCACTTCGCATTCCGCGCTCAGCAGATATTTTTGCAGGGTCTCCGCCGGATAGGCAGGTTTGAACTCCAAGGCCGCCAATCCCGCGGCGCGCGCGGTATCCTTTAACATCTGGATATCCATCGCGTTCGTCGAGTCCTTCACATAAGCGTTGGACAGCATCATCGCGACCGTATCCACCAGTATCCCGTTGGTATAGTTCACGGGCGCCATTTTTATCCCCGGCCGGTACTTGTCGAGCAATTCGTTCAGGGGAGTAAAAATCTTCTTTTCATAACCCTGAGCGACGGACGGCATCAGGAAGGTAATAGTCGCTTCCTTTTTATCCTTGGTCACCATACTTTTCAATTGTTCCTGCCCGTCGATAAAAAACCAGAGGTTATCGATCTCGCCCTTCGTCTCGGGAACCGTCTTTACCCCCGTCCAGAGGAAATTCAATTCGGCCATCATATCGTGAACCCCGCCGATAGCGGCGATCTTTTTAAACGATTTAGTCTTTTCCTCGAGCACGGTCATCAGTTTCTCGATACCGGCGTCGGAAATATCCCCCTTGAGGTAGATGGAAAACGCGTTGTACCCGCCGAAATGGTCGTTGATAACCTGGCTGACTTTGACAGGCTCGCTGTCGCGGGCGAAGAAGGAGAGATAATCCATCTCGGGGTAGAGTTTCCCGAACTGGCTGAGAGAGGCGATCGCGATGGCGCCGAATACAACGAATACCCACACCCTTTTTTCGATCAGCGCCTTCGATAGAAATACGGCGAATTTCCCGATTTTATGGTGCTTGCCGTCTGTCGCGCCGATACGCTGCCTCTGCGGTTTTATTTTCGATAACAGCGCGGGGATGAACAGGATAGCGATCACCAGCGCGAGAACTACTCCCACTGAAGAAATCACCCCGAAATCCTTAATCATCGCGAGGTCGGAGAATATCAGCGACAGGAAACCGAAAAATGTCGTCATACCGGCCATCAGTATCGGCAAACCCACGTCGCGTATCGTGTTATGCACAATGCGCGCCGGGTCGACAATCCCCATCGCGGTTTCCTCATAGTACTTGTTCAGCATATGAATCCCGTATGCGTTACCGACCGCAATCAGCACCACTGGAATCGCCGCGCCGATCATGCTGAAATTGAAACTGAATACGCCCATGATGCCCATCGCCATAATTGTCGCCATCCCCACCGATATCAGGGGCAGCGATATCCCGCGCAGGGTGCCGAACGACAGGAAGAGGATAAGCGCGACTATGATAATCACGAACGGGACCAGCACCGTTATATCGCCGATCACCACGTCGTAGATCGAGTTGAGTATCGCGGGAGTTCCCCCGAAGTAGAGCTTCACCTTGCTGTCCTTTGCGATTTCCTCCACCTGTTTACGGATTTTCCGCGCGATATCGTCGATACGGTAATCGCCTTTAACAGTGACCAGTATCATCGCGTACTTCCCGTCGGCGGATATCAGTTTACCGATATACATATCCTTACCGAGTATGTACTCCTTCTTCGCCGCGAGTTCGCCCGCGTTCGAGGAGATCGTCTCGTTAAACAGATTATCCACCAGTATCCCATACTCGTTCGCGGACATATCCTTCGTCTCGGTGATACTCACCGCGTTCTCGATAGCCAGATTGGTTTCGATAGTGCGGGTAATCTCACGGATGAGACTCAGGTTTTCATAGGTAAAAAGATCGTCGGTCTCGAGGACGATGATGAGGGGAGATACGCCCCCGAACGTCTCGTTGATATAATGCGGGAGCTTTCCGATCTCGCTTTCGGGGGACACCTGATTGAGGAGGTCGTTATTCATCTCCAGCCGGAAGATGGACAGGCCGAGCCCGACAGTCACCGCAATCGTCCCGATAATAATCCATAACGCGTTCTTAGTCGTAAATTCCGCAAAGCGGTCGAAAAATTTTCTCATAAACCGAGGCTCCCTTTTTATAGATTATTTGCACTTCTCTTTCAGCGTTTTTAGTTTCTTGTCAATTTTTACATCGTCGGGATCGTCGGGATCGGCCTTTATTGAAAGCCCCTTATCGATCAGTTTCAGCGCGTCGGCCTTCTGACCCTTTTCCAGCAGAAACTCCCCGTAGTACCAGTAGAGTTCCTTGTTATTCTTCCCGTACTTCATCGCGGACTGGTAATCC
Organism: Brevinematales bacterium; assembly: GCA_013177895.1. GTDB lineage: Bacteria > Spirochaetota > Brevinematia > Brevinematales > GWF1-51-8 > GWF1-51-8. Next base: position 17,692 of record JABLXV010000002.1, read on the forward strand.
GCGAGCGCCTTCTCCTGGTCGCCGATACTGATCGGCCATCCCGGCGCCTTCTGGTACAGCTGCGCGCGGATCACATACCCCGCCCCGTCCGCGAACGAAGGGTCAATCTCGATCAGTTTATTCGCGAGATCGAGCAGCTTCGGGACGCCGAACGGATCCATATTCATCTCGGTCAGCCGCCCGAATACCACGGAATACCAAAGATACCCCTCCGGCCCCTTCGGTTTGAGCTGCACGGCTTTTTCGCACGCCTTGACCGCCTTCTCGTAATAGGGTTTCCGGTCTTCTTTCTTCAGGTAGGTCTTCGCGTAGTAATTCAGCGCCTCGGCATACTTCCAGCAGGAATCGTAATCCCCCTTCGTCTGATAAAGATACTGGTAGTACTTAAAAATCGACTGCGCGCCCGACTGAGTGTTCCGGTTCGTCCATATCTCGTCCTTCGCGGACAACAGTACCGGAGAAACTGTCAATAAAAATAATACGATCCAACGAAGCATCCCCCACTCCTTACTTTTTATCCTTGGGCAGGCCTACCAGTTCCGAAAGCTCCTTCATCGCGCGCATATACAAATCCTGATACTCCTTCCCGCTGATATTATAGTACTTCCGCCATTCGTCGCCGATCATAATACCCAGCAGTAACGGGGAAGTGAATAGTAGAAACAGTTTAAGACGCATATAGTTTAAATTCGAGGTATCGATATTAAACCCTTTCAATTTCGTTATCACATTCTCGTACACAGGCGACATGAGCTCGAAAATATACGTGTTCTCCCGCCCGATCCGTGTAATCTCCGTCATCATAATAATGAGGATTTGTCTCTTACGCTGCAAAAAATCGAGGATGTCCGTGACAAACACCTCGAAAGTCTCCGTATCGATCAGGGTTATTTTATTGAAGCGGTCGTCCACCATCCGGTTCACTTCGGCGATCGCGTTCTCCATCAGCTGACGCAGGATCGCTTCTTTATTGGCGAAGTAGTAGTACAGCAGGGCGGAGTTTACCCCCGCGAGCTTACCGATCTCCCCGATAGTCGCGGCGTCATATCCCTTCGTAGCAAACAGGCTTTCCGCCGCGTTGAGGATTTTATCCTTCGCGCTGATCCCGTCGTTGCCGGAATCGTCCTTTTTCGGTCGGGCCATTTTCCCCTCCATATTTAATTAATTAGTTAATTAATTATATCACCGCGGAGCGCGCGAGTCAAGTACCCTGTGAAAAATATTTTTCACAGGCGCAGGTTGGAAGGGTTTTTTGGGGTTAACGCGTTAGGTCGGTATCCCACGAGACCGGCTGGCCGGTCGCTTCGATGACGTTGTTCCAGTAGAGGGAGTTGACATCGACAAACTTCCGCTTCGATATCGCGAGGTCGATAGGGACATGGGTAAACATGTTGTTCCATCGCCCGATAACCAGCCCGGTCTTCCCGGACATCCCCGCGTGCACGGCGTACTGGCCGAGCTGCGCGCAGAATATCGCGTCCATCGGGCAGGCGGGAGCGCTGCGGATCATATAGCTGGGGTCGATGTATTTCAGGTTGACTTCGATATTTCTGCTCTTGAAATACTCGTTGATCTTTTTCTTCAGGAACACCCCGATATCCTTGAACACGATATTATTCGACGCGTCACGCTGTACCTGATCCGATGTTTCGACCATCAGTTCCTGCCCCACCCCTTCGGCGACACAGATGACCGCGTGCCCGCGCCGGACTATCCGTTCCTCAAGGTACTGGAGGAATACATCCAGCTTTAACGGGATTTCCGGTATCAGGCAGAAGTTGACGTCGTTGATCGCGAGTGTCGCGCTCGCGGAGATAAAGCCGGAGTAACGCCCCATCAGCTTGACCAGCCCGATCCCGTTGACAGCCCCCTCGGCCTCGGCGTGCGCCGCGTAGATCGGGGATACCGCCTCCGCGACCGCGGTCTGGAACCCGAACGAACGGTCGATATAGCTGATATCGTTGTCGATCGTCTTGGGGATGCCCACTACCGCGAGCTCCATCCCGCGCTTCTCCGCCTCATGCGCGATCTCGTTCGCCCCGCGTAATGTGCCGTCGCCGCCTATCGCATAGAGTATATTTATTTTCCACTTCTCGAGGGTATCGACCAGTATCCCGAAATCTTCCGTGCCCCCGCGCGACGAACCGAGCACCGTACCGCCCATCTCGTGGATACCGCGTACATTCTGCGGGGTCAGCTTCATCGGCTCGTACCCGTTCGCGGGGTTCAGCCCGTTGTAGCCGTAACGGATACCGAGGATGGAATTCACGCCGTAGCGGTAATGGGACTGCATGACCACCGAACGGATGACATTGTTCAGCCCGGGGCATAGCCCGCCGCATGTCGCCACCGCGCAGTTCACCTTCGACGGGTCGAAGTAGATTTTTTCACGCGGTCCGGCAAGTTCGAAACTATGCTCGAAATCGCTCGCGGGATACCCCGACGCATCGAATTCCGCGTCGAATAGAACTTTCTGGTTATCGGAAATAAAGACTGTTTTGGGGGAAAGATATTTCGTCACTAAGGGCGAATCGTATTTGGCCTCGCCGAGCGATTTGATCCCGAATTCCATAACAAACTCCTCGAAAGGAAGCATTGTGATATTGTAGTCGATATACGGATTTATGTCAAAAAGCTAGGCGAGCCGTAATGCGCCGGGGCAAAGGAAGATATCCGCGAGGCCTAGTTGCTCGACATCACGAAATTAAAATGATACCCGGTAAGTATCTGATTGCTCCCGCCTCCGAGATCGTTTGTTCCGAGCGGATAGAACGCTACATTGGTATTGCTCGACACAATCCTGAAATCGGACAGACTGAGCGAACCGTCGCCGCTAAGCCCGTAAGTCACCTGAAGATTCGAGTTGGTAAGATAGAGCGTGATCTTTTTCGAGAACTGATTGACGATATAACTGCCGGAATCCGTCCCGATCGTAACATTATTCGAATAGGCGGACCATTCAAATACGCCGTAAGGCTTGAAATAGTAGACCTGCGTATTGGTAGCGCGGTTATAGAGATTGGTAACCGAGTAATTGGTAAGATCGTTGGTATTCGTCCCGATATAGGTAATCTTCATATCCAAAACCATCGAGGTCATTTCCCAGTTGGTAACCAGTTTCATCATATCCGTCTGCCCGAAAATCCCGTCGGAACACCCGGTATTCCAGAGCGTGACCACGGTAATCAGGACTGCAAACCACCCGAAAAGCATCCTTTTCATACAAACCTCCGGCCCCGAACTTATCCTATTTCGCGGTTGTACTAAAAGAACCGCTTAGTTAGTATATCACAATTTCCGTTATCTTCAAAATAATCGTTAAGTTTCGAGGGCTTTTTTCAGTATCCGCAGGAACGATTCCCGTTCGGTGAGCGCGGATGTTTTCCGCCACGGGTGCACCGAGGTATCCGAATCGGTACCGTAGACCGCGTAAATCTCGCATCCCCCGAACGCCCCCCGCTGGAGGGTGATCACGCTCTCGATCGCGCTCATCTGGGCATAGTTGATCGGGTCGATATGCCGGAAGAATACCGTGTATCTCCCATCGCTGAGGTAAATATACTGGTCGACGCTTCTATGGATAATGCGGCAGTTATTCTCATCCAGCATCTTTTTGCAGATATCGTCGAATTTCCCCTCATCGCTGATAAAGTACTGCTTGAACGCGGTATGGGGCAGGAGTTTTTCATACTTCTGCGCGATAGTCCCCGCGTCGCGGAATAACGGGTCGATCTTCGCGATCAGGTCGTATATCATAATCGCCTCGAACTCCTCGCCGAGCTCCTTTTTCAGGTTGGCGAACAGGTAGAGCAGTTCCTTCTTCGCGTCCCCGGAGACCTCGCCTCTCAGGAACGACTCCGCCTTCTCCGCGCCGGGCTTATGCTCCTTCGCACGCAGCATCGACTGCACCTGCGCGATCATCGCCCGCTCCTTCTGGTCGGGTACCAGCCCCTCGAACGATAGATAGGTCTCGTATGCGGCGGACGCGTCATGGTACTGCTTCAGGTTCTCGAGACAGCGCCCTTTATAGAAATAGACCTCGCCGTTCGCGGGGTCGTATTTTTCGAGCAGTTCGAACTGTTTGATCGCGGACGCATAGTTGCCGGTCTCGAACAGGGTCTTGCCGTATATGAAACGCGCGTCGATCAGGCCGGGCTTGAGCCTCAGGAGCTGTTCGAGGAACTCGCGGGCTTTCTTCATATTCCGGTGGTCGTAATGGTAGAGCGCGATCTCGTACAATACCTCCGCGTTACTACCGTCGGCCTCGAGTATCATCAGGTAATACGACAGCGCGTCCTTATTCCGCCCGAGCTTCTCGCACATCCGCGCCATCCGCAGGACGATCGAGTGATAGACCGGTTTATTCCCATGCACCATCAGGCTCGCGTCGGTAAAATACTTCAGCGCGCTCTGGAGATTACCCTTTGTGTCGTGCGCCTCCCCCATCGCGACCAGTATCGCGAAGTCGGGTTTATGATTCTTCAGGTAATCCTCGCCCTTAGCGATAGCGTCGTCATAACGCTTATCCGCGACGAGGCGTTTGATCTCATGGTCGGTACGTTTGGTCGTGAGTAGGCGAAGGATAATGAATACGATTATCCCGACGAGCAGGGCGGCGATGACCGCGAGCACGATGATGAGTATATCGTCGGACAGCTTAGGAAAACCCGGCATGATTCCCTCCCGGAATGCGGTACCTTAGTTTAACCAATATGGGAATAATGCGCAAGTTTATTCCATACCTGTCTTAAATTTGACGTATCGCCCGTCTTCTTTTATCCTATTGTACTCAAAAAGTCGGAGGTACGATACTATGAGAGCGTTTTTATTTCCAGGACAGGGATCGCAGAAAGTAGGGATGGGGAAGGACTTGATCGAGGAATTCCCGGCCGCGCAGGAGATTTATTCCCGCGCCGACGAGGTGCTCGGGTTTTCGGTCTCCAACCTCAGTATGGAAGGCCCGGAAGAAACATTGACACTCACCCAGAACGCGCAGCCCGCGATTCTGACCTATAACTATATCGCGACGACACTCCTCAAGCAGAAGGGAATTATCCCCGATTACGCGGCGGGACACTCGCTCGGCGAATTTTCCGCGATTGTCGCGGCGGAGATGCTCGATTTCGAGACCGCCCTCAAGGTTGTCCGAAAGCGCGGCGAACTGATGGCCGCGGCCGACCCCGACGGGAAGGGCGGGATGGCGGCGGTGCTCGGGCTTGACGACGATATTGTCAAATCCGTGTGCGCGGAGGTCTCCAAGACCGACTATGTCGAACCGGTGAACTATAACTCGCCGGGGCAGGTCGTCATATCCGGGCTGAAAAGCGGTATCGACGCGGCTATCCCGAAGCTGGAGGAAGCCGGCGCGATGCGCGTGGTGGTGCTGAATACGTCTGGCGCGTTCCATTCCCGCCTGATGGAGAAGGCCGCCGAGGAGTTCGGTAAATTCCTCGAGGGTATCGAGTTTAAAAAGCCCGTGTGCAAGGTGGTCTCCAATGTCACCGCTGAGCTCGAGGACGAGACCAATATCCGCGAGATGCTCTACCGCCAGATGAAAAGCCCCGTGCTCTGGACGACGTCCGTCCTCAATATGCGGAAGGCCGGTGTCGCCGACGGTGTGGAGTGCGGTTTCGGGAACGTTATCCGCGGGCTGGTCAAGAAGATCGACCGCGAGTTCACGGTTACCGCATGGAATCAGGCCTTAGGGGCGTAATAGGCGTTAATTTTACAAACTCGCACGGTTATTTTATAATATTCCCAGTCAATAAACGGAGGTAACCGCGATGGCGGACAAGAAATTTTACGATGTCGTAGATATTATGAATGTACTCCCGCACCGTTTCCCCATATTGCTCGTCGACCGTGTCACCGAAGTACGCGAGGACGGCGGTAAGGGCTATAAAAATGTCACCATCAACGAGGACTTTTTTAACGGGCACTTTCCCGGCGCCCCGGTAATGCCGGGCGTGCTGCAGGTCGAGGGGATGGCGCAATGCGCGGGATATATCGTGATGAAAACTCTCACCGATAAGGGCGAGTTCAACCCGGACGAGAACGTCATCTTCTTTATGAAGATCGACGGCGTGAAGTTCCGAAAGCCGGTACGCCCCGGCGACCGTCTGGATTACGATATCACGATCACCAAGATGCGCGGGAAGATCGGCGTATTCAAGGGATACTGCCGTGTCGACGGCGAGGTCTCATGCGAGGCCGAGATGACCGCGATGATTGTGAACAAGAACGAAGCGAACCAGTAATAGAAAGCCGGGGAAACCCGGCTGTTTTTTTCCTGTTTAGAGGATTGAAACCGTATAAAAGAGGGTAGCCGAATGGTTAAAAAGAATCCCCTGCGGTTAAAATTATTTTTTCTGTTATTCCTCTTCCCCCTCGCATTCACCGGAAAAGCAAACGCGGGTACCTTATATCTCGAGTATTACAGTCCGTTCATTTTTATGGATTCCCGGTTCGGGCTTTCTTATTTTTCAAATGATCGAATTAGTATCGATTTTCATGCTGGGGTAAGTCTTTTAGGATTAATAAAAGGAATTTATTATTACTTTTCGGATGCCCTGATTACATTCTACCTCTTTCCCGACATCGATCCGTGGTTCATCGGTTTTTCGGCCGGTATCCAGCATTTCATCATCATTCAACGCGATTCCTATGCATTCGTGCCGGGAGTTTCGATAAAAATCGGGCGCTGGTTCGAGCATTGGAGGTACGGAGTATATCTCACTATCGGGGGTGGGTATCCGTTCATCTGGGGCGAACCGACCTCAATTTTTGATATAAAAGATGAATTCGGCGGTGTTTTCCCCACTCTCGGATTGGGAGCCTCAATTATATTATAACCTTTCCGCTTGACGCTCGTATAGAAAACTGGTATTTTTACCGTCCGTATCTTAAAATATTATCCGGTTATTCATATCATTATCGGGGCATATAGATTGAAAAATTTCAGCATCCACACCCTCGGTTTCCGCAACCCCGTGCTCACCGCGTCGGGGACGTTCGGGATGGGCGGCGAGTTCGCCGGGCTGGTTGATTACTCCAAACTCGGCGGCATCACCCTCAAGACGGTGACCCCCAACCCGCGCCCGGGCAATCTTCCCCCGCGTATCCTCGAGACCCCGTGCGGGCTCCTCAACTCCATCGGCCTCGAGAACCCCGGTATGGACGGCCTGCTCCGCGAGATCGAATCCTCGCATCCGTTCCGCGCCTACGACACGAATATCGTGCTGAGTATCGCGGGCGAGAGCGCGGACGATTTTACCCGGATGGCGGAGGCGTTTATCGCGGCGGGGGATATTGATATGCTCGAGCTCAACCTGAGCTGCCCGAATATCCACGCGGGAGGGGCGACCTTCGACTCCGACTGCGCCAATGTCCGCGCGATTGTGTCCGCAACCGCGCGGCTGGATTTCCCGTTCACAGTAAAACTCAGCCCCAATCAGGATATAGTCGGCAACTCGCTCGCCGCCGAAGACGCGGGCGCGCACGCCCTCACTATCTCGAATACGTTCCTCGGTATGGCGTTCGACCGCGCGACCGGCGAGCCGTACTTCCGCAATAAGGTCGCGGGATTTTCCGGCCCGGCGGTCAAGCCGATGGCTCTCTATAATGTCTACCGGGTCGCGCAGAAGGTAAAAATTCCCGTCATCGCGTCGGGGGGTATCGCCTCCGCGGACGACGCGATCGACTTCCTCCACGCGGGGGCGTCGTTCGTATCCGTCGGTACCATGAGCTTTGTCGAACCCGATCTCGCGGAGATTATCGCGGACGGGCTTACCCAATTTCTGAAGGAGAAATAATCATGAGCGCGAAGGTATCGATAGTCAGGTGCGCCGAATATAACGATAAATTATTATATGATAAGGTGGGCGAGGCGATTGCGCTCGCGGGGGGTCTCGGGGAGTTCAAGGGGAAGAAGGTTCTCCTCAAGCCGAATATCCTGTTCGCGGTCGGCCCGGAACGCCCGGTCACCACCCACCCCGCGTTCGCCGGGGCGGTCGCCCGTCATTTTGTCGAGGCCGGCGCTACGGTATTTGCCGGCGACTCTCCCGGTATGCACACCTCGCACCGGGGCGGGCAGGTCAGCGGTATCGCCAAGGCGGTTAACGACGCGGGCGCGCAATGGGTGGATTTCCACCACGGTATCGATACCCCCAACCCCGACGGCCGGATGGTCAAACGCTTCCATATCGTTCAGATGTTCTCAAAGGTCGACACGGTGGTTTCTCTGCCGAAGCTGAAGACGCACGGGATGATGTACTACACCGGAGGGATGAAGAACCTTTACGGGATGATACCGGGGCTGATCAAGGCGCAGCTTCATGTACGTTTCCCGGAGCGCGCGAACTTCGCGGCGATGATTGTCGATCTGAATCTGCTCCTCAAGCCCGCGATGTGCATTATGGACGGGGTGATCGCGATGGAAGGGCCCGGCCCCGGGAGCGGATACCCTAAAAACACGGGTATCGTGCTCGCGTCGAAAAATATCCTCGCGCTCGATATGACCGCCTGCCGGATCATCGGGTACGACCCGCACGATATCCCCATCCTGTCGGACGCGCTTTCGCGCGGATTCTGGCTGAAGTCCGAAAACGAGATAGAGACCGCCGGCGAGACCGTCGCGGACGTCCGTTCCAAAGACTTCAAGCTCGTCAAAGTCCTGCGGGATACCGGGTTTATCAAAAAACTCTTCCCCGCCCTGTTTAAATTCGTCCGCGGTATCACAGTCCCGAAGCCGCGCTTCCTGCACGATAAATGCATCCGATGCGGGGAATGCGTGAAAATCTGCAAATCGGACGCGCTCCGTTTCGTCGACGACGTCAAGTCCACCTACGGGAAGAAAATTTCGGTGGATTATAAGAAGTGCATCCGCTGTTACTGCTGTCACGAGGTCTGCCCGGCGGACGCTATCCGCCTCCGGTCGCTGCGTGACGGCTAATCCCATTACGTAAAATCGCGGACCTTCCTACCTTACGCCTGCGATAATACAAGTATATCAATACGAGGGAGAAAATGACCTAATCGATTAAAATCCGCGCGGCAGTCGAACGCGATATAGACGGGATCATCCCGGTGTGGAAGCAGTTTATCGAACTGCATGCGGACCTCGATCCGCGTGAAGCAAAAATCCCCCATGCCGAAGATGTATTCAGAGAGATGCTGCGGGAAAGGTTTAGCGGCAGGGATTCCCGCGTACTCGTCGCCGTTGTGGAAAACGAAATCACGGGATTTATGATGATAAAAATTGAAAGGGATGATCCCGTTTTTCCCGATCCCGTCTTCGGGTTTGTGGAGATTATCGCAGTATCGGAGAAGGGTAAGCGTCACGGAATAGGAGAAATCCTTTACCGGAACGCGGTGTCATGGTTCAGGGAGAGGGGGGCTTCAAACAAAAACTTTTCATCGTCCCGAAAAATATACAGGCCTCATCCTTCTGGAAAAAAATGGGCTTCTCTCCCTATCTGGAGCTTCTCCATAAAAAGATCGAATAAGGACTCTCTCCGCCTCCGGTAAATATTTCTTTATTTCCGGCATACTTATGTTATAATATATTGTCCGATACATTCACGCTAATCGACTACGCGAAACGTATATCGAGATGTTGCAGATATATATCCTTCTTTCACGGAGCGTCCATGAAAATATTTATCCGCGCGCTATTGTTCGCGGCGGCCATCTCCGCATCCCCGTTATACGCGGACTATGTCTCCGATAACGTCAATAAGGCGTTCGACCTGTACGTCAAGGACAAGTCCGCCGCGTTGACGATTATGACGAACCTCTATAAAGGCGCATCGGGACAGATTATCACTATCCGCGCGATGTTCGCCCAACGCGGCTACTACGCGTTCTATATGGAGTTCCTGCGGCTCCTGCCGAAAAAGAAACCCGTAGTCGGGGAGATTATCTCAGAGGACTTCCTCACCTCGTACTACGATTTCCTCGCGGACGATATCCGGGAATACCTCAAATACTACGATAAGGACGTGCTGATCACCTCGTACTACCGGAGTATCGCCGACAATAAGGCTACGGCCGCGCTCGCCGGGGAGATCGGCGACCCCGTGTTCTTCGAGATACTGAAACGCAGCCTGACTCTCTCGTACGCCCCGGAGAAGTTCGACGCTATTCTGCTCGCCCACCAGAGCGCGAAGATACTGCCGGCGGAGGTGAAAAAATTTATCCTCGAAAGCTGGAAATTCCGGCCGCGCGATGTGGGTAAGCTCATCACCGCGTACGGCCTCCAGGACGACAAGGACTTGCAGGGATTCCTCGTCTATTCCCTCTTCAGGAACGGCGACTATGCCGGGATTATCGAACATTATACCGCCCAGCCCGGGGCGTTCCCGAAGGATCAGATGATGAATTACCAGATCGACGTGCCCTACTTCGCCGCGTATTCGTACTTCCGCACCGCGCAGTATGCTAAGGCTATCGAGCTGATCGTAAAGGTTTACCAGCCGTGGAACTACGATCTTTACCGTTTTATCACGCTGTGCTATCTGGGGATGGGCGATTATAAGCAGGTCAAGATGAGTATGCCGAAGATGAAGAACGGCGATACATTCCAGTTCATCAAGGGATTCGTCGGATTCCTCGAGGGCAAGACCAACCAGGCGATACAGGATATCGAGATGTACCTTGTCGACACGAAGGCGGCGCATGCTCATACGCTCGAGGCGATGCTGCTCGCGTTCACCTACTATAATAATCCCGCCGAGCTCGCGGCGGTCGCGGGGATAATCCGCGACACCCTGCTGGAGAAGCCAGTTACCGGATCGCCGGGGGTCGCGCTGTCGCAGGCGTATACCGCCGGGCAGGATATCCCCGAAAAAATCCCGCAGTCCAAATTAATCGGCGATTTCATCCTATATAAGAAGAGCGTCCTCCTGATGAAGGACGGCAAGAACGCCGAGGCGTCGGATATCCTGATGAAACTGATCAAGTCGCCCGACACCTCCGCGCTCATCCGCACATTGGCCGTATTCCAGCTTCGCAAGGTTTCATAGGCAGTAACACTTGCTTTTGTCACTGCGAGACCGCGCAGGAATTTGCCTTTAGACGCGCGGTTGAAGCAGTCTGTTAAACAATAGAATTCTATATGACTGATTGCTTGCCTTCTAACGAAGGTAAACAGGCAATGACATTTCAGTTTGTCGTTAATCATGAGGAAAAGATATGAGCAACCTATTCTACCACAAACGCAACTCGTTCCTGCATATCGCCGACGCGGGCGGGTTCTTTATCGGCGTCAGCCTCTGCTCGTTCGGGGTGATTATCCCGGCGTATGTCAAATCCTATACGGATAACGTCCTGCTCCTCGCGCTCATCCCGATTATCTGGGAATGCGGGAGCTACGTGCCCCAGCTATTCTCGCTTTATTTTTCGCATAAGCGGCAATCGCATAACCCGGTGTGGAGCTATTTCATATTCGAGGGAATCCACCGCCTGAGCTTTATCCTGATCGGGGTATCGATTCTCCTGTTCGGGCATAACGTCGTCCTGTCGCTCGTGAGCTTCTATATCTTTTTTATCCTGTCCAACCTGTCATGGGGGCTGTCCATCCCCCACTGGATCGACACATTGTCGATGACGATACCGGATAATATCTTCGCGTCGTTTATCGGCAAACGCGATATGGTCGCGCGCTTTATCGGGATACTCTCCTCGCTCGCCCTGCCGTTCATCCTGTCGCTCGCGGTGTTCCCGTGGAACTACGGCTACCTCTTCCTGATCGCTGGGGTGTTCTTTACCGGCGGCTCGGCGGCAATCCCGTTCCTGACCGTATTGCATCCCATAACGCGCGAGCCTCTCCACAAGGGACTGAGTTTCTATCAGTATGTCGCCCAAAGCATAAAAACCATCCTGTCGAACGCCGACCTGCGGTTCTTTCTCGGGATATTCTGGATCACGGGGGTATCGCGGATCACCAATGCGTACATGTCGCCGTATGTGATCGATAATATTATCGCGCTGTACCCGGCTGAATCGCAGGGTATGCTGCTTAGCTGGTATAACACGTCGTTCCTGATCGCGATGGGGCTATCGTCATGGTATATGGGCGAGATGGCGCACCGGTTGAAGCAGCGTTTCACGTCGATAGTCGGGATAGCCGCCCTCAGTCTGTGCAATTTCAGCCTGATCCTATTCCCGAGCTATGTGACCGCGATCGTCGCCAACATCTTTCTCGCGACCTTCTTCAACGCGGCATACCTCGTCACTATGACCGCCATAGTGGACAAGGTGAAACCCGACGGGCGTTCGGTAATCTACGCGGTCAACAACACGATCATCGCGGTATCGATTCTGGTGTTCTCGCTGATCGGCAGCGCGGTCGCGTCGGTCTTTAAGTACAGCGGGGCGCTCCTGATCCCCGCGATACTGCCGCTCTTCCTGATTTTTCCGCTCCTTTTCCGCAAGTCCGCGAAGTTACAGGGCTAAGATTCCGATACTATCTTATCGAGGGGGCCTTTATGTCCCAGAACGAACATTATAAAGACCTTGCCGACGAGGAACTGCTCGGTATCATCAAGTCTGATAAGAACGCCGAGAACGAATTTTACGAGCGTTACAAGAATAAAGTCAAGTACTTCATCCGCAAACACCGTCTCAATTCTCTCGAACGGGAGGATCTGATACAGGAAGGGATGATCGGGCTTTTTAACGCGATCGAAACGTTCGACACATCGAAAGGGGTAAAATTCGCGACCTACGCGTCGGTATGTATTAAAAACCGTATCTATAACACGGTGAACTCCATGTGGACGCGGAAGAAGAACGAGGGATTTCTCGGCGAGGACGAGGATGTTGCAATGGAGTTTTCACCCGAGGAGGATGTGATCATCCGCGAGATTTCCGAGGATTTAAAGAACGCCATATTGGAATTGAGTAAACGGGAAAAAAAGGTGCTCGAACTCTACCTGGATAAAAAATCCTATCAGGAAATCGCTTCAAGTCTTGATATTTCAACTAAAAAAGTGGATAATATTCTGATGAAGATTAAGAGTATTCTCGCGGAAAAAGTAGGCAAAGAGGAACTGGACCTGAAAGGAGAATACTGGGACGATCAGTTGAAGAATTCGATTCATAAGGGGTTAGAAGATGAAAATGGACATTAAATCGTTTGCGCTATCCGCAGGAATAATGGCGGCCGCGGTCACGTTATTAATCAGCCTGTGGTATTCCCTCACAGGTTACGGCGCGGAAATAATCGCGATGGCGGAGGCTTTCTACGGGAAGATGACCATCGTCGATCTGGAGTTTTCAAAATCGGTACCGTTTATCCAGAACCTCTGGAAGGTAATCGTCCTCTCGATATTCTCGTTCGTGGACGGCGCGATAGTGGGATCGTTATTTGCGATTCTCTACAATTTGTTTATCCCGAAAAAAAACGATAAAGAGACGAAGTAGCACGCTATGAGGAATCCGGTCAGCGCCTTATTCGGTTGGGTAAAAGCGAAATTCAAATTCTACGGTGGCATCACCGCACTGTTAGTCTATTCTATTTCCGACTACATAACCAACCCTAAGGGACGTAAAATCGCCAACCGAGTCTGGCTATTACAGATATTTTTTACCGCGAATATGGCGATAAAAATTATCGGGCTGGTCGCGCTGGCGCTTGGCGCTGTCACCGTACTCCAGTTGTTTACCCAGTTGTCACGCTTCGGCGCGCTCGGACTGGTAGGCCAGATACTGAACCTCGTGATCGTCCGCGAACTCGGCCCGATCATCACCGCGATGATCGTCATCAGCCGTTCCGGGACAGCTATCGCCGCCGAAATCGCCACCATGAATATCAATAACGAAATGGACGCGATAGAAATGCTGGGGGTGGACTCGCTCAAGATGATCGTATTCCCGCGCGTAGCGGGTATGGTGGTGAGCCTCGTCCTGCTCAACCTATTTTTCAGCGGCGTGGGTATTATCGGCGGGTTCGTGGTCGGGAATCTCCTCGGCGGGATCACGTTCGATGTATTTATGTCGTATGTCATAAAAGCGATTACCATGACAGATATATTCGCGGGAACCTTCAAGGCGATGGTCTTCGGGTTCTTTATTTCGACGATATCGATCTTCCACGGGTTCCAGGCGTTCTCGTCCACTCAGGTTCCAGTGGTGACTACGAAAGCGGTGGTCAGTTCGATTTTCGCGATGTTTTTATTGGATATCATCATAACGATTATGTTTTATATGGGGTAACGATGCCGTCGATCATATTGAAAAATCTCTGCCTGAAATTTCAGGAGCACGTGGTCTTCGATTATCTCAGCGAACGGATTGAGGACGGGGAAACCTACGTTCTCCTCGGCTACTCCGGCAGCGGGAAAAGCACCCTGCTGAAGGTCATCTCCGGGCTATTGTTTCCCACAAAGGGGGAAGTGGTCGTCGGGGGAGAGAACATATTCAGTTTTTCGAAGCATAAAATGCTCGACTTCCATAAAAAGTCCGGCTTCGTATTCCAGAACGCCGCTCTGATCAGTAATCTGAACATATTCGAGAACCTCGCGCTATTTTACCAGTACCATATGAATATGCCGGATGAGGAGATTATGAAACGGGTGCAGCCGTATCTCGACGAGGTACGTTGGGACGACGACCTGAAACTCCGTCCGAGTATGCTCAGCACCGGCGAACGGATCCTGGTATCGATCATACGCGCGATTTCTCACGACCCCGATTTTATATTCTGGGACGAGCCCTCGGCGAACCTCGACAACCTGACCTCTAAAAAGGTCGACGAGATATTCTGGAAGCTCAAGAAACAGCGCAAAACCATGATACTGGTCACGAATAATATACAGTTCGGGCTTCCCCTCGCGGATAGAGTGGGAATTCTATATAACGGGAAAATTATCGAGAGCGGGACACCGGCCGAGATGAAAAAATCGGATAACGAGATCACCCGCAGCCTATTGTCGTAGAGTTTAGGAGGAGGCCATGCCGTTTACCTTTAAAGCCGCGCAGAAAGCGGTCGCGAGTTTCATAGTTATCGCGATTTTTATCCTGATTACGTTCCTGATACTGATCGGGAAAAGCAGCGATTTATTCGAGCGGAAGAGCAGCTATTATACATTCCTGAATAAGGGATACGGCCTCCAACCCGGAACGGCGGTAAAATATAAGGATTTTACTATCGGTAAGATCACCGCTATCGACCTTCTGGACGACGATATGATCCGGCTCGACCTGATAGTATACGAAAAATACCAGCGCCTGATGGAAAAGGATTGCGTGATCAAGGTCGCGAGCGGCCTTTTAGGCGGCGCCAGCCTCGAACTGATGACGCTTTCCGACAGCAATCCCACCAATAACCTGCTTTCCGGTTCGCTCCTGCTTTCCTCCGATATGCCGGAAGGCCAGACGATGATGACCCAGTATATGACCGTACCGTCGGGAGGCCCGGAGGAACTGATGGTCAAGGTCGGCGACGTGCTCGATATGGTGAACAATATGGGGCCTGTGCTCTATACTACTCTCCTCAACGTCCGCGATATGTCCTTAAGTTTTAAGGAGATTATGGGCGGATTGGCAGGCACCGATAAGGCGCTTGTCTCCGATAAGCTGATCGGGATACTGGACGACGTCAAATCGATGACCTACGGG
Organism: Brevinematales bacterium; assembly: GCA_013177895.1. Lineage (GTDB taxonomy): Bacteria > Spirochaetota > Brevinematia > Brevinematales > GWF1-51-8 > GWF1-51-8. Next base: position 33,310 of record JABLXV010000002.1, read on the forward strand.
TTGAAGGGCATCATGCAGGAAATCGACCAGAAGAAAAACTCTATCGGCGCTCTCATCTACGATAACAAGAAGCTCTTCAACTACATAGATAGTATGGCGTACAACGCCGACCAGACGATGAAGAAAATCGACGGGATGATGTCCGACTTCAAAGGGATGCCGTCCGACCTGAAGAAGGTCATTCTCCTCCTGAAGGAAGACATGATTGAGCTGAAGAAGGTGATGGAGAACCTGCCGTTCGGGATGGGTTCGAAGAGCGGGAAGAAAGAAGAGCCCGATACATCCATTATCGGAGGTGACCGCGAATGAGAGCAATAATCGCATGCGTGATTATGATAGGGGTGGCGGCTGGATGTTCCGGTAATGTCAAGCCGATGGTCAAGACTAATGTACTGAAACGAATCACCGATAACCTCGCCATCGGGGTGGAGGAGTACGGCAAGGGCAACTATGAAAACGCACGGGGATTCCTCGAGGAAGCGCTGCAGCTCGCCTATTCGGTGGATAATATCGACGAGCAGATCAGCGCGATGGTCAATCTTGCCGAACTGCATATGGCGTTCAAGAACCTGACCGAAGCGTCGAATTACCTGTTCACCGCGGAAAACCTCTCGATCATCACGGAAAGTAAAAAATATCTCTTCCAGCTTCATATTTCCATAGGGAAATTCTGGAACACGGTAGGACAGGTCGATAAAGCGATCGATTTCTACCAGCGCGCGCTGAACGATACGAAATCCGAGCTCCAGCAGGCGATAGTCTATAATAACCTCGGCATCATCTACCGTAAGAACGGCGATGACGAGAACGCGCTCAATACGCTCGAAATCGCGCAGAAGATCAATAAAATGTACGGTATCAGCGATAATCTCGCGGACAACTACTATAACATCGGGGAAATCTACCGCAAGCAGCAGAAATGGGACAGCGCGTTCCGGTACTACCAACTCGCGCTTGAGAACGATAAGCTGGTCGAGAACTCGGTCGGTATTATCGAAGACCTGATTAAGCTCGCGATGGTATCCTACGAGATGGACGAAACCGAGAGCACCGCTCTCTATCTCGACCGTGCGCTCAAAGTGGCACAGGGTATCAAGCACGAGAAGTACGCCGAGGCAATCGTAAAGCTGATGAAGAAGTACGCGCTGATTGAGGCGACTAAGTCGCTGATTTCCGATAAGCCCCTTGATAAGCCATTCAAGCCGGTGGATACCCAGCTTGATATTGTAACGGAAATCGACACGATTGAAAGCGAGACGAATCAGGCGGTCGGGACAAATTAGGGCGGATTTGTTCGATCAGCAACAAGAGTTAATTGCTCATGCTTCGACTGGCTCAGCATGACGAACATACCCGCTTTCATCACGGGCTATTTCTCAATACTTCTGCCCTCTCGACATCGGGGTTAGCCCTACGCAGTAGGCAGGGCTGCCTCTCCGCAACATTTCATCACGGGCTATCTCTCAAAACTTCTGCCCTCTCGACATCGGGGTTAGCCCTACGCTGTAGGCGGGGTTGCCTCTCCGCAACATTTCATCACGGGCTATCTCTCAAAACTTCTGCCCTCTCGACATCGGGGTTAGCCCTACGCAGTAGGCGGGTGACGAATCATAATAATGTTGTGCATTGACATGAATAGATATCAGTATATAAATGATATATTGTCATAGTTATATGAAATAAAGTAGTGCATTGAGATATTTGGGGTACTAGGTTTGTTCGCTCTTTCGGAAAATCGTAATAAAAAAGTTGTGCACTGAATTATCTTCATCATTTCTATAAAAACGCTAATCGTATAATTGTATTCAGAATTAATCATACCGAATACCCGAAATTTTTCATTTTTCATCGACTTGTGGACAAATCTCAAAGGAGGTGTTAAAATATAGAAGTAATAAAAATGATGTAATTCAGCGAGACATATTCTGCAATTCCTGCGAGGCCCTTATGTCATCAACATGGACGGGCTCCTTTTCGTCAAACAGCTTCAGTTCCGTCCGAACAATCCGATCATGATCATCAGCATCAACCCGAACTATCCTCCGATCGAGATCAAGAGCGAGGACGAAGACGGGTTCTTTATCGTTAGGCGGGTGATAGGGAAGTATAGGAGATACTGAAAGTTTATGTATAGGAAAATCTATGATATGTATCTTCCTTGATGAAACAAGCGATTCAAAATATCGCGATTATTTCGGGATATCTCTTGTAATGATTAATTCATTCTTTTATCCATTTATAAAAGAGGAATTTCAAAAAATACTTTCCTCATCAGGTTGGGACTGTAGCATTGAATTCAAAGGATCATATCTTTTTTCGAGAACAAAAGGCGATCCCTCTATTGATATCGAAAAAAGAATTAGGATTTGTTCGGATATTATTGCATTGAATATCTCAAAGAAAAATTCAAGATTCAACTGTTACTATTCTTCAAAAAGGGGTGTAACCGATCAGAAAAATGAATACTTAAAGATAGTAGCGCATCTTTTAAAAAAAGTATTACCAAAAGCGTCTTCTGCTGCGGGAAAAAATATTTTATCAGTTGTATTTGATGAAAGAAGTGATATAAAACCAATAGATTTATATCATTCAATTATCTCAATAATTCATGAAAAAGGATACTCTCTTTTTGAAATGATGACAATGCAAAAATCAGGATTCGAGACCGTTGGGCTTCTTTATGCAGATATAATTGGATATCTTAATGCTCGCATTGAGGTTATTACAAATGATTTAGAATTATTTGAAGGCATACGAGAAGAGGATTTGGAAAACAATGGTAAAATTCTTAAACTCCGCAGTTCTACTGATCTTATTGAACAAATTAAGAATTTGAAATGGATAAACACCAACTAATTAGTGATGCAAGGAAAATACAGTGAAGAAAAAAATTAAAAAATATGAGTTTTCGCTTATATCTTACTTTGACGTTCTCGGATTTAAGACAATCATAGATACACATACTGCATCAGAGATTGATGAAATTTTAGAAGGTTTTGAAAAAGTTAGCTTGGACGATTTTGAATTCTATAAGGAATTGAAAGGGAAAGGAGGTAAAGATCTTGCACAAGAATTCGGGCAGAAGTATTTGTTTTTTTCTGATACAATAATTAGACTTGTTAACATTTTATCGAATTCAAACAAGCAATATCCTATGGGATTATTTTTTTAGAAATATTACATCTAATTCATGTTCAGGTTCAGATGTTGTATTACCATGGTATATTCTTACGAGGATCGTTGGTTTTAGGTGAAGCTTTTACCGATAGGACAAAGTTTTTTGGTCCCGGGATAGTTGAGGCATATAATAATGAGAAACTATCCCTTTATCCAAGAATAATAATTGAAGAAGATTTAATGAACATTGTATTGAATGGATCTTCAAAAATATTCGATAATGAAAAATGTGGTATTCTTCAAAAACTTTTATTTAAACAAGGTCATGTAACAACAGAAGAACAAAAATATATAAAAGGTTTATTGATTAAAGATAAGGACGGGAGATATTTCGCTAATTATTTGTATGTTTATTTAGATGAACTTGAGCAAAGTCCTGATTATTTAGATCTTTTAACGGTACATAAACAACTTATTGTTAAAAATCTTAAAATATTTAAAAATGAACGAGAAATACGAAAGAAGTATTTTTGGTTGAAAAGATATCATAATTCTGTAATAAAAAGGATTCATGCAAAATACTTTCATCACTATTTAGTAAAGAAGAAAGATTATTACATCTAACTATTTGATGGTCGAGGACAGGATGGGCGTGAAATCCACGGTTATTACCTCGCAACTCCCGGTTAAAAACTGGTTTGACGTAATCGGAGACCCTACAATCAACCGTTGCGATTTATGACAGGAGTGTCCACAATGCTGTCAAGATCAAGCTGACAGGCGAGTCAATTCGGAAATTATTATCAAACAATTCTAACGATTCTGGAGGAAACCTACGGCCTGTTGTATAATGTCATGGGAGTTATTTCTATTTGTTTTTGACGTAAACTTTCACCCGGATTGGCCGACAGTTTTCACTGGGTTATGCAAACAGATCTTTTAAAAATAACCACCTAAGCAAAATAGCCGGGGTAAGCGGTACGTCGCTGGCAAAGATGGCAAATACTGACGCGCTTGTAAGGACTTGTACCGCGCTGGATTACACGCTTGACGATATTTCGGAAATTGTACCAAACAACGCTAAAAACAAAGATTAACACTTCATTTTTGGGGTAAACAAAATGGATTCAAACAAAGACAGTTCTAAGTACTCTGTGGTGTCATACTTCTGTGGATGCGGGGGGATGGACTTAGGTTTTCGCGGAAATTTCAAGTATCACGACGAGGAATACGGCGAGCTTCCTTTTTACATAACCGCAGCTTACGACAATAGCGCCGCTTGCGTGGAAACCTATAATCGCTATTTCGGAGCCGACCACGCTAAAAACGCTGATTTGTCTGCTAAAGAAGCAAAGGACATGATAGCGGCGGATTTGTTGATTGGGGGATTTCCATGTCAAGAGTTTTCCTCCTGCGGTCCCTTGGGCGGACTTGATTCAGAGCGTGGACAGCTTTACAAGTCGCTAATCAGATATATGGAAGTTCGTAAACCTAAAGTGGTCGTTGGTGAAAACGTTATAAATCTGGAGCGTATGGAAAAAGGAAAAGTCATGGAGACCATCGTCAACGACCTCAGAGATACGGGGTACAAGGTTGAAGTATGGAGGCTGTACGCTCCCGATTATGGCATTCCCCAAAGGCGCACCAGGCTGTTTTTTATTTGTGTGCGAAACGATATAAAAGGGTTCCCATCCAAGCCGGAGGCGAACTTCATTCACGCCCATCGTAGCATAGAGTGGGCTATTGGCGATTTGATGAATGTGACAGACGATAGCGTCCCCAACCAAAGCCAGTATTTTGGGGCTTCCCGCGCCAAGAAAGGCAACGGGCAGGGTGACGAGAATAACCACAAGGACAAGCCGGCATATACAATCAGGGCAAACCCAAAGTCGAGAGTCCAGTTCCACTACGCGCTCGACCGACGCCTGACGGTCAGGGAATGCGCGAGGATCCAGACTTTCCCGGACAATTTCGTTTTTACCCACGCAGCCACGTCGAGTATATCGCAGATTGGCAACGCCGTACCACCGGTTCTAGCATACCGAGTGGCGTCTTGCATAGCGGATTATTTGAATTCAATGAAAGATAAAGAGGTGTGAGAAAATGGATACAACTATCACTTCTGTTGATATTACCCCGAAGCCTCGAATCCTACGGACATTGGGTGATATCCCGTTCCAACCCTGGCAATGCCTCGCGGAGTTGATTGACAACTCAATAGATGCCTTTCTCGCGGTCGAGGCGGACGCCGAGGAAGGGAAAGAACAGAAAATATTGGTCAACTGGTCAAACGACTCAGTCGGTACTCCCGACCGCACGATTGAGGTGTCCGACAACGCGAATGGAATGAGTTTAGAGCAATTGCAAAACGCTGTAACCGCTGGATACAGCGGTAACGACCCCATAAACAACTTAGGGCTTTTCGGAATGGGCTTTAATATAGCGACCGCCCGCCTTGGGGAGGTTACGACGGTTCGCTCCACACGCGCGGGTGATAAGGAATGGATCGAGCTTACAATTGATTTTGCCGAGCTTATAAGGGCGAAGCGTTTCCTCGCACCTGTGAAAACTCTCCCCAAGGAAAATCCTGCTGAGTCTGGTTCAAAAATCATCATCTCGCGATTAAAAACCGGAATCGCCGACACTATGAACCAGAAAGAGGCGGATATCAGGAAGCAGTTAGAATCTATATACACCCCTCTTCTGACCACAAAGGATATTGTCCTTTTGGTTAAAGGGAGGCAGTTATCACCACGCAACCACTGCGTTTGGTCGGACGCCAGATATGTGGTACACAGGCAAACGAATGTACCCGCCAGAATCCCGATTGATCGGGAACTCGGACACCCTTTGTTCGACACCGAGCGAAACCGTTACCTTACAGACGATGAGGCAGAACCGTATTACGCCGCTCAGTCGAGAGGCGAGGCGCTACCCGAAAACATCGTGGAACGAAGCAAACGCCTTACTGGGTGGCTTGGTATCCAACGATATGCCGATCCGAATGATTATGGCATTGATTTTATACGTAATGGCCGCAAAATCCTAATATCGGATAAAACCCTCTTCTATTATGAAAGCCCAATCACCGGTCAAAAGGACATTCAGTATCCACTTGATCTTGGTACTACCATCGGCGGCCGAATCGTCGGCGAACTGCACGTGGATTATCTCCTGCCGACATATCAAAAAAACGACTTCGACAGAAACGATGCATCGTGGTATCAGACAGTTGAGGCAATTTGCGGTGTCGGCCCATTTCGAGCGCAGGCGCGAAAAGCGTTAGGCTTACCAGAAGCCCCCACTTCTCCGCTGGGCATTCTGGCAACTGCTTATACACGAACCGATCCCGGAACCAGGTGTCTATTTGCACCCAATGAGATCGCCAAACAATTTGCCGCACAGTTTAGAAGTGGCAAGCGCGAGTATATCGACGACGGCCTGTGGTGGAAAGCTGCCCAGGAAGAGGATCAGAAGAGAAACACAGGCGGATCGAGGTCTACTACCGCTGTCAACCAAGGGGAGGTACCTTCCGACGACCCCGGAGAATATCTCGGACAAAGCGCTAGTACACCGCTTCCCGGGGGTGTGGCAGTAGTGCCTCCTCCTACGGCCCCAACCATAACGCCGTCAGATGTAGTGACATCCACGCTAGATGAATTGATTCTCCTCTCAAATCAGGTGGTTCAACTCTCAGGCAAATATAATTTCGGCGTATCCCCGCTAAACGTCCGTGCCTATGAGCTTAAAGAGGGGACTATCCTTGAGAGAGGCGAGCGGAAGCCTTGTTTCTTCCACTCAGATGGACCCGATTGCAGTTTCGTGTATGACCCCTTACACCCTCTGTTAGCGCAGTATCCGATTACGTCCAAAGAACTGTTGCTCCAATATCTCGCCGAAAAGCTTAAAGTGCGAGATCGTAAAACTGATTTGGTGGAGGTGTTCTCCACCCTTGTTCAGAACACCATGCCTGAGGCGAAAATTGATCGTCAGTCTTTACAGGACAGGGCGACAAAAGCGTTTGCCCTCCTACGGGAAAAGATGGTTGAAGCCCTCCGTCCTTGCGCCGTGGACGTACTTAGGTGTATACATGAGTCCACAGGCGACGTGGAAGACACGGTAAACAGGATGCTGTCCAATCCCACTCTGATTAGGAGCTTGCAGGGTTGTGAGGAGGCGGGGTACGAGGCGATAGAGTATGTGCCCGAGAAGACTTTACTGCGACTGGTAGACAGATTCCCAGAGCTTGTTTTCGACGGTAAAGTGGTGACCGCGCCATACACAAGTATCAGCCTTTCAGACGAGAAAGCAACTGAGCGCAGCCGCAACGAGTCTAAGGAACGGGTTATTTCCTTCCTTAAAGACACACTTAGAGTTATGACAAACACAAGTTTCGGGCAAAATGACCTAAAAAATGAGTTGTCCCGTGCCTCGCTGAGTATAGATTTTTTATTAGGGGAGTTGGTGTGATGACTTTTTATACGCACGACATTTCCCAGGGGAACAACTGGAAGGGTCTTGTGCGTGCCGTGGCGAGGGTGATGTCACATATAGGGTGGAAGGACACCGCCGTGATTGATGGCTCCGGCGATATGGGTGCGGACGTTCTGGCGACACAAGCTGATGGTGATAGAATACGTTCTTGGGTCGTTCAGTCCAAAGCCGTGTCCGGCGACCGCTACATAGGGCCGAACGCAATGCAGGAGGCGATAAACGCCCTGTCATTTTACGGTACAGAAATAGCTGCCGTAGCCACAAACGGTGAGTTTACGCAGACCGCCAAGACAAGGCAGAAGCAACTTGAGGCAAACGGATATACACTAAAGCTTTGGAACGGGGCTTTCATAAAAAAGCTCATCGAACAGATGCCCGCGGATAGTGTGGCTCTTCGGGAGCTTCGTCCGTATCAGGAAAGCATTATCAAGAAAGTCGTAGAGGTATATGACTCAGGCGGTAAAAAGGCTTTTTACATTGTCGCCACTGGTCTTGGAAAGACGGTGATCGCTGCCACCATTACGCGGCAATTATGGGAACGCGGATGTCGAAGGATTCTCGTCCTCTGCCACCAGACCGATTTGGCACAGCAGCTTGAGCAAGGCTTTTGGTCGCAGCTTACAAAGGAAGTCCCCACATCAGTCTTCTTCGACGGTATACCGCCAAAGGATACAGAGGGCGTGTCATTCGGCCTATATCAAAGCCTGTACGGTTATCTACCTGGTATTGAGGAAGACCGATTTGATGTCGTTATCGTCGACGAGGCGCATCACGCCTTGGCATATGGATTCAGGGCTTGCCTTGAGCATTTGAGGCCAAGGTTTTTAATTGGGATGACCGCCACCCCATGGCGAGGCGACGGGCAGAACCTAAACACCGTATTTGGGGAACCGCTAGCGAAAGTTTCTCTCGTGGACGGCATGGCGATGGGTTTTCTGTCTAAGGTGGATTACCGTATCCTCTGCGACAACGTTGACTGGGACGGTATGCAATCCATCAGCAAGAAGAAACTTTCCATCAAGGATTTGAACAAACGCCTATTCTTACCTCAACGCGACGAGGCGGTTATCACGGAAATACAAAATGTTGTAAAGACTGTTCCAAACCCGAGAATCGCCATATTTTCACCGTCAATTGAGCACAGCAACCGTTTCGCGGCTATGCTCTCCGCCGCAGGGATACCAACCGCCTCACTATCCACCTCGGACAAGGCGGAGCGCCGAAAGCGGCTATTAAGCTTCTCCGCCGGGAACTACAGCACGGTAACTGCGGTGGACGTAATGAACGAGGGAATTGATATCCCCGATGTTAACATCCTTGTGTTCCTGCGAGCCACGCACTCCAGGCGCATTTTCGTACAACAGCTTGGGCGCGGACTCCGACTCGCGGATGGCAAAGATAAAGTCATCGTTTTGGACTTTGTATCCGACATTCGGCGGATGGCCGAGATGGTCGAGATGAATAATGAGGGCAAAGCCAAAGGTCGTGAAAAGGAAGTGCTGTTTTTGAAACAAGGTTTTGTTTCCTTCTCCGACGCGAAGGTGGAGCGTTTTGTAAATGTTTGGATTGAGGACGTGGCTGACCTCAGCGGTTCTGACGACGAGGTCAAGCTGACGTTTCCGGAGGGGTTCTAAATGGCTAATTCTTTACCAAAGGATGTCGCGGCACAAGTGAAGAAGGCTGTTTTCAAGAAAGCCGACGAGTATTGTTATGCCAAGCGTGGGCGTGTGGAAAACGGCCGCTTTATAGATGAGTTGATGGACGACCCGGAAATCGGCGGTGTCATCAAGGAGTATCGTAAAGCTGGCAGAGTCAGAACTTACATTAAGGATGGGGTACTAAACACCTACACCAAGCAAATGACAAGGCTTATTCTACGCGCCGCCAACCCGATACAGATTATCTGCCGTACCTACAACGAAGAACAAGTGTTTGTTCTTTCACGAGATGATATTGTTGTATGCCTTTCGTCAAATGAGCGTATCTACGTTATTGGCAGAGGTACGGTGCTAAAATGGGAAACCGCGCTTAGGAAAGCACTTGAGTACATCGCTCGCACACCGGGAGTACGAACGGACGGCCGCTACCCCGCCATCTGCCTGCAACTTGCGGTTATAAACGATGATATTACAGAGGGCGATAAAAGACAAATCACAAACGCGCTCGCAGCCGTGGGTGTGAAAGTTTTTTTCTGTTCGGCTTAACTTTTAGGGGATGAATCTGTGGTGAGGACACCTGAAGTTACACATAAAATCATGTCGGCGATCAAGCAGAAGAACACAAAACCTGAAATACTCCTGCGAAAGGCGCTATGGCGCAAAGGGCTTCGTTATCGTGTTAACGTCACAAAACTACCCGGTAGACCAGACGTAGTCTTCACGAAAGCCAGAATCACTGTATTCTGTGACGGTGATTTTTGGCATGGACACAACTGGGCTATTCGAGGCATTCCCTCCCTTGAGGATGAGCTTGCGGGTTACTCCGAGTTTTGGAGGAATAAAATTCTCGGCAACATCAAGCGAGACAAGGAAACCACGGAAAAACTCATACGGGATGGCTGGCTCGTGCTGAGATTTTGGGAAAGCGATATCATCGCTGACGCCGATAAATGTGCCGATTCAGTGGTGGAAAAGTGGCGTGAGCGGCGCAACTGAAAGGTAGAATTTAGTCTATTGAGTTATTAGAACCGAAACACAAGGACGCTATTATTGACGCTTTCGAAAAAGCTAAGCGACATCTGCCCATTCTTTCAAGTGCATTTTTCTCCATTAACCTGCCAGTATTTTACTATGATATCTGACATCCATACTATTCTTAAAGCCTTCTACCTAGCGGACCAGGCCCCGGCAGTTTACCTGTAGCGATACCATCATCCTCTACTAATCTTATAGTATCAGCCTTAAAAAAATCTTGTTTTATTTCTTTACCTTCAAACCATTTACAAAAACAATCTCCTTCCTTCATACCTCTCATTTTAGCCTGATTTCCAATTGCAATGCTAGCGGGATTATTATCCGAAGCCCCAATTACCATTTCAACTGTCATTTTAGGCCCACCACTATTCAACTGAACTACATCACCCACTTTGAAACTCATAATATCCTCCTATAAAACAGCATTCGTATTTACTCGATTACATGTTCCATTAATGCAATCAAACCATCATCACTTGAAACATCTATTTGCATTTCAAGGTATCGATTCTTTGGAATTGTAAACTTTGGAAATTGTCTTAGAATTGCATCTGCAACTTTGTTATTAATTTTAATCCCATGACTCCCATCGTGAGGTGTTCCATCCAAATTCATGGAAAAAATTAAATTATTTCCATCATAAGTATGAAGGTGATATTGTCCCTTTGAAGTATGAGGAGGGTGTTTTATTACTGAATAGCTTCCTCCAAGCGGAATTCCTGGATGTTTAGCTTCCATCAAAGATCGTAATTCTTTTGGGAATGAGATACTAATATTAAAACCACCAATCTTCATTTCAATAATTTCCAAATCTTCATGTCCATAAAACCTTGTTTCTTTATAATAGTATTTAATCATGCAATATAACTCCTTTTTTTATATACCTAAATATAAAAAAAAGTTTATCACTCTAAGAACCGCTTCCCGCTTCTAAGGTATATTAAAACAGAAAATCTTTTAAAAATCATCCCAATATACCTCACAAGCCAAGTAGTCTCTAATAATCATTCTAACTCTTAATCCGTTATTACAACTGAACAAGTAACTATAATTCCCGGACTGAACGTTTATCCATGAATAATTCAAATTATTAGCCGCCCATCTAAACAAAGACCTGCTTCCCACTTCCGGTAATAAACTTTGAAATGAAAAACTATCCGGTTGTTCGAACTCTTTCAATGCTTCTTCCGACATCTCGATAATCGGTATCATTAATACCCGAGTCGGATCGGTTAAAGGACACTCGCTATTCTCATGCATTATATGGCCTTTCGCCAATTTAATAATAATATTTTTAAATCTTTCTATTTCTATTGAAAAATATGTATCGCTACCTTTCTTAATTATTTGTTCATCAATTCTCTTTCTTAATAATGGGGTTTCCGATAGAATGCGCTTTACTTTATCTCTTTTAAGTATATTTGGATCTGTGGTTCCTGCAAGAGCGCATTCAATCACACAAGCCATATATGCTTCATCATCTGAAAATCCCTCATTACATCGTTTACAAGCGGGAACGACCGGTAAATTTTCGGGATATGGTTCGTCCAGAAAAACCCGTGGGGGAACGTGTTCGCGCGTATCGGCGGCATCCCCACAATAAACGCAAAAGTATTTTAATCTCCCGTTGGATTGAGGTACTATCTGTTCCATAGAATTATCCTTCAATTCATTTTAACTTCATGCAAACCGACAACCGAAAAAGATGTAACAATACTATTATAGAGACGTCTCGAAAAAAGCAACTTTACACCGAAGATGTTGAAAAAATCGTTCCAGAAAGTGTGAGATTCGCTTTTTTCGTCTTTCCATTAGCGTGAAAAAACGATAGCTTTTTTATTTCGTTCTTGGATATTAGTAAAACAACTCTAATGTATAGAATTAAATTATTCGTATATTTTATCATAAAGTATATTTTAACAATTTTACAAAGAAAGTCAATAATATTCATTATAGTTAATAAATTAGCTTCTTTATTAGCCTCTCCGCCCACGCCTCGACGGTTTGTCCGGTAACATGCCGAAGCAACAGGTATTCGAACTCGCGGTTTTGTCTCAATCGGTAGATGTTCCAATGAAACGAGTTCTTTACGACTATCGATAAATGCTTATCTACGCTCTCATACCGGTCTGCATAACCCCATGAAGGTATCACAATCAAAGTCGATGACGAAGAGTATTCGAGGCGATTGAACTCGAAAATGAAACGTGAACCGATGCTTCCGCTGGAGATATGGACTATAGCGCACACTCTATCCCGTTCGATTATACTTGATGTTTCGCAATTCCTGAATGTGACTTGAACATTCCAATCCCAATTCTTATCCTGAAGAATATCTAATGCTTTCTTGAAATCGGAAAAACCTTCGGGAAAAGTAGCGGTATCGATCAATGGTACAAACTCTGCCGAGCGTATAGATCCACCCGGGAAACGGGTGCGTGTAGAGACTGTGTCGTCATTCCGGTTTGTTTTTTCTGACGGTTGTCGGAAGTTATCTCCGGTGTCGCAGGATTCCCCTTTATGACGGATTTGAGTTTTACTTCGAACTTTGACAACTTTCGGTTTATTAACAAAACGAAATAGTGTATTGGGATTTGATATTCTTCTAGGTTCGGCTCCTTTATCGGCGGCTTTGACCGTTTCATCCAGGACAAATGCAGGAATATCGCCAGTGTCTTCGGTTTCGCCCCTAGGAGTTACAGGCTTTCTATCGGTTTCCACACTAATGAATTTGGGCGAATGGCAGACGATTCGAGAGTATGGTGCTATTATCCCCCTTCGTTCAAGGATTTCCAGAACAAGGATGCGGTTGTAGAGTTTCAACCCTCTGCATCTCCAATGTTCTCGCGTCGATAAAGGGGGATACGCTTCGAGCGGGATACCTTCTTTGAATCCGCGTTCAAATTGTCCGGGAAAGTCGATCATAGCCCGATCAAACATTCGAAGGTAAACCGAATCCCATTCGGTAGAGGCTTTTTTATCGAAGTTTAGCCATACGAAATACGAGATGATGTCCTCTTTCAGCAGGGCTTCCGGATATTCACCGGTTAATTCTATTTCGATACCGAAATCGTGTTCGATGTACGATCCGAGCAGATTATCCATACCCCGTGGTTCGAATAGACGGTTCAATAAAGCAGAATACGGTGCTATAATCGATCTGAGAATCTCAGTGCACGGGAGGTAAATGATCGTACCGGAGATCATAAACCTGCACAGGAGTTGGTACCCATACCTGATTGTCTCCCAAAACGGGTACAACGGGCGCGGAATGTCGAAGCCCTTGCACAAAGAAAAACGGGTGGATGGAGAAATCTGGATGGAATACTCTCTTCCGGTCGCGTCCTCGTTCCGGATGGTACCGTTAACATATTTCCTGCCGGGTATCAATGAGGGCAAAGTTCCCCAAGGAAATACTTCTTCCTTGTAACTCCCATTCGGGCGTCGAAATATCGCCGGGATCATCCATTGCCCCGGGGATTCTTTGTACGGAGCACCCAGCCAATACAGTTCGACGTTTTCGTTTTCGGAAAATCTCCACGGGCGAAGCGTAAGTTCAGTCATATATCCTACCCGGCTTTTATTTTTCGATCATTTATATATCGATTTGTTTCTTTACGGATAGCGTTTTTCACTTTTAACGCATACGATTGTGTTAATCCCGCAAGCCGCTCGATTCTCCACCGGTCGATGGGTTTGCCTTGACGTACCAATTCACGTGAGCTCCATTCTACTCGCCTTACTTGGAAATCCTCAACGCTTTCCGAAACTCCTTTCAAATACCCGACCGATATCGGGAGCTTGTCGGGATGTTTTTCCAGACATGTAAGCCAACCGATTCTCTTCCCGACGGAAGTGAGGGAAATCCTGATAGGTTTTCCCCCTTTTCCGCGCATTTCCTTGACGACGGCCTTTACCTTTTCTAAAATAATTCTATCTCTTTTCTTCCAATCGACAGTCCCGGAAAAGTTATGGGTGGAATATCTCGGCGAATTCGTCTTCAGCCATGCATAATCGTAACGGAAAAGTTTCGTATGCAAGGGGAAGTCGAATTTCTTTAATTGTGTTCTCGACATCCCCGGATGTGTCTCGATGAGATTTCGCCATTCGCTCCTGCAACGTTCGATATCGACCGTATCGGGTTTTTCCCAAGATCGGCGGCTTTTTACGAATAACTTCTCAGGGGGCATTCGTTTCGCATCGTCAATGAAGTTGGCAGGGATTCCACAAAAAAACCGCATCAACAATAGATGCCTGAGAGGGTGTAGCGTTTTCGTTAGATTCTTAATGATGTACATCGGCCACAGATAAGCCTCGTCGCAAAGATAATTCGATTGAAGTTTTTCAAGCGTTTCCGATCCGTAGAAATCATGCAACTCCCGGATAAATTCACCCCAACGGTGTCCGTCGATATTGACCGGCGAGAATTTAATCTTTAGAAAACGACGGTAGGTTTTCTTCAAGCCCCCATCAGCATAGGAAATCTCCCGAACTTTTTCGTAATTATCGTACAACCATTCGATATCGTCGGCGACTTCGCACAGTTTGTCCGTAACTCCGTCGATTTTCGGCGGAACGCGATTCGGCGAGATCGGGCAGGTATCGGCGTCTGCCGCAATGAAATCCTGTTTGTGCATTTCGTGAATTTCAATCGGGCTTTCTTCCAGAAAGACTTTATGCCTACTGCACACGAGCACACCTGGTGTGTTGTGGAGCCGGTGCCAATAGAATTCGCCGTATCGTTCGAAGTCATCCCGGCAGCATTCCGGGCAATATTTTAGCATCGGAAAGACATGAATCGTACTTGCTGTAATGCCCAATTTGATGTGGATATTTCCACCGAAAGGTTTTCTCATAGTTTTGTAGGCGTCTCTCGCTTCGTTTTGGGGCAAAAAGGCCGTGTAGTATGGGTAAAGGGTATGATCGCGGATTATGTCTCTAACGGATAAAGAAACAAACGATGGTAATACGCTCGCGAGCGCGTCTATATGGCAAGGCATGTCGAAAACTGAGGAAAAAGTCTTTTTCCCGAGAAGCTCCTTCATCGTAGCACTAAAACTCGTGTTCCCGCTCCTCACATGGTATCTTGAAAGAACACCGTACAACAGCTCGTCTGGATAAGGAAGAGGAAAGAACACTGGCATAATCTATCCCGCCTCGATGAATTCCCTATGGATGTCTTTTATGAATCCTGCTTTTTCAAGAGACGAAAAAACTGAAGAACCCGTCCTCTTTCCTTCCGCCGCTACTTGTTTCAACGTATCCGTTACCGAATAACAGTTGCCCATGATTATCCCCTGCCCGGATGAAGGATCGAATTGTTGCGGTAATATTGTATCTATCGATGAAGATGCGCTTGATTTTCGCTTGTGCATATTTGTTACCGGATTCAGCATAGAAGCAATTTGTCGATCGCGGAATTGGTCGTAATGGAGGGGGAGGAGGTCTTCGAACATCCCGATCTTTTTCTCATCTTTAGATTTTAGAGCATCCAACATCGGTTTCAGGAGCAGTAAGCCTTCCGTAGCTGCTTGGTTGACGATATCGACCGTTATTGTTTCTTTTCCGGTTGCTATTGCTTTGAATTGCGTCATGGCAAACAGCTTCACCGCAACATCAACGATGCCCTGGCTGTGTTCGAAGAACAAGCGGCTTATTTCGGGTGTCAGCGGCACCTTTTTTTTAGTCCACTGATGTTTCCATAAACCGTTCATAAGAACCTGCCACCAAATCTCGTTTTCCTTAAGATTTTCCCAGAAAACCGGCCCCTGTTGGCCGCCGCTACGTCTCGCTTCCCTGAATTCTCCCCGAAGAATCGGAAGTGCTTTATTTGTCCCAATTAAAAGAATTGGAACGCCAATTCTATTTGCCAACGATACGAAGAAATCCAGCATCTTACCCGAACCTCCGCTTTTTGCTGAGCTTATGTTTTGGATTTCATCGATTACCAATAAGCCGAGGTGATTCCGGCGAGCCAAGATGGTCATTTGGGGTATCATTACTTCGGTGGTCGTCTGACTGTGGGATGCGAAATCCTTGTGGGTACGTGCTCCCAAGAGCCTGTCATATTCTATAAAGAAGGAAGTACAGAGGCTTTTAATACTTCCGTTGTGAGGACAATCGAGCTTCATCCAAACGATCTGGAAATCGTTAAAAACCGAGTTCACCTTCATTTCGTGTAGGATCACTTGGGGATACCATGACAGGATTTTCTCGACCGTCGTCGTTTTTCCAACGCCGGAATACCCGATTATCGCGAAACCCGAGGCGGGTACTGTAACCGGACGTACTTTGGATAATGATGAGTCTTTGTCGTCGATCGCTTTACGGATTTCATGGAGAGCTGTGACATTGGCAGGGCTTGCGGGATTTCTGGAAAGATAACCCCGACGGATAGCTCTCGATATTTTACTTTCAATTTCGAAATGTTTATCCATCGGTTGAAAGAAATCGTACAGGCGGTCAATGATATGGAATCTTAAATGCGCATCGAGAAACCTTTCAGAATCCTTATATATAGGGAAGTGTTGGAGTTTAGCCTCGACTTCTACCGGCGACATAATAGGCGGAAGCGCCTTGATGAGCAGGTTATCGTTATACTCCGGCAACCCTTGGTCGATATATTCCGCTTTCTTTGCGAAAACAGAATCCTTTGAAAAATACTCGTTACTCATCTTTACGGTTCAACCTCTCCTGCTGTTTTTTTATAATATAATCGATGTCAATAATCCCCTTCGACCGCTCGTTTTCTTCGGTAGGTGCATCCTCGAAGTCAACCAATTGCGGTCCGTTAATCTTATCTCCAAGTTCGAATGCTTCGCTTTTACGGTTGACCAACTTTTCATTAGCGCGGTTATTCCTGATATTTTTTACTCTTGCGCTTTTACTCTCTTTATCACCTACTCCCGAATTCTTTTCTTTTTTAGCTTTTTTAACAATGTCGTCTATTTCAGCAAATAAATCGATTTCGGCTTGAAGGGAGGCTCCCTCATTTATTTTTTTCTTTAGTTTAAGATAGGCTTCAATGAATTCGATATCCTCGATAGACTTACCCATTCTTCCACGGCTTTCGATAAGGTGACATTTATCAAAACTTCTCCCATCGGCAGATCGTATGTATATGAAATCCATATTTCTCGGTTCGTACGAAATATCGATTCTCCAACTCCCTTTGTTTCTCGCCCGCTCAAACCAGTTTTCCGACACCGTTTTTTCACTTTTATAGTACATCGAAGCAAAACGGATCCCTCTTTCGGTAACCGATGCAGTTCCCGTCGGCATGAGATTGAGTTTTACGATATCCTCGGGTATCCAGCGGAGTTTCCCCACTCGATTTTTTATTCCCCAATTCCAGAGTTTTAACGGTACGGGATCGACGTCGTCGCCGATCGCCATTTCGTCAAGCCAGATATGACCGAGCCATTTATTGTTATTGTATTTAACGACCATTTTTATAATTAAAGCGGTGAACTCCCGGATATCCATATGTGCGTCCATACGATAATCCCTTGCTCCCCTCTCTTTGAAATCGACATCGACAAAACCCGGAACGAATGGTTTTACCTTATCCTTGATTGTTAGGAAATGCCGTTCGATAATTCCTTTCATGTCTCCGCGGTAGGGGGATGCGTTTTGAATTTTCACATGCAGGCTTTCGATCATGGTTTCCGGTTTGCCGCCCTCCATTTCCCCTCTATCGGCTAGAATAGCCTCGGGAATATGCTTGCAGGGCCAATCGTTTTCACCAATGATAATACCGTATTCGGCACAAAAGTTTACCTTATCCGATGCCGCGTTCGATAAGGCCATCATTGCGCCCACCCATGACGGACCTTCGAGCCCGACATACATCCCCGCGACTACCCTGGTGAAAACGTCGATAACCATGTAGATTACCGGGCGGCCGATAATCAAATCACGGTTGAAAGCGGATGCAAGATAAACATCGCCGATCGTGGCATCGATTTGATAGAGAGAACCTGGGCCGAGTAAGCCGGCATCCGATCTCCCTAATATAGGCCTATAGATGAGTTCGTATTTTTTAGCACCGTATCTCGAAGAAACCGATTTTTTCAAATTACTTTCTTTTGCGAACAAATATGAAAATTGGGTAAAGGTTGGTCTATCTTTTTCCGGAATCAGAAGGGGCTTTTTTATTCCGTCTTCGATGCGATATCCCTGCGTAAAGTATTCCTTTAACATTAGTTTAAAGGCGACCGTTAGGGGGTTTTTCTTCGAGGTATCGTAGAACCTATCGATCGCTATCCTGAATACTTTCTTTATCGATTCGTCGATATTGATTCCTTCTCCGGTAATTGCCGACAATTTCCTGGGTCTGCCGATTTTCTTAATTCCGGCTCTTTTTTCTTTACCCCGTCCGCCGCAGTAGTAATAGTCGGGAATCAGGGCGTTTTTATTCATTCCGCGTTGCCAATACCTGCGCAGGTATCGGTAAACGGTGTGGGTGTTTACTCCGAAATTCGCAACAGTCTTTTTCACCAGTTGCCCGCGTAACTCTTTCTCGAATACTCCCGGTGTTTCTAAAATGAGCGGTTCTACGATTTCCCATGCTTTATCGCGAATGTGTTTACTTTTTTCATCGATAGATTTTTCGGATATATAACCCCCGTAGGGATCAGTGTCGGCGATAACTAACGCGCCTTGCTCGATTATTTCGAGGATAATAGAGACGCTCCTCTTTTCCGGCAATGCGGTCGGGGAATCTACATCGATGGTTATCGCGGTATCCGATGCGTTCATCCAAAGGATACGTTCCCGTATTTGTTTTCCGTTTTGACCGTTACCGATTAAGATAGAGTTAACCGAAATGTTTATCATGCGAGATTCTCTCCCTTAAACTTCGTCTCCGAAACGAATACTGAATCCGTATCCATGCGGTTAAAATCCATTTTTCCATACATATCGATTGCAATTTCTTTCCGGGCGATTAAGTGCCTGGTTAGTGCAAGGAAAGTACCGTCTTCCTCGCCATGAGCCGCGTCCAGTTCTGAAAGCATGGGAAGCACCTGACCCCGACCGCTTCTCAATCTCATTTTTAGGCTTTCCAGCATATCCCGCAACGATGCGCGGTTCTTGACTGTCAAACCGTCAGACCAATAATACTCGTGGATCCATTCGATGTTCTTGGCTAAAGCCTTTGATTTATCGGTTTCTTTTATGATTCCCCAGTCGATGCCCCGTTCTTCCCAGTATATCCTTTCAATTTCGAATTTCCCCAGCATTCTTTCGTATTTTGCATCATTTGTGAATTCTTCAGGGTATTTAAAGGTGCGGGCTAAGTATTTTTTCTGTCCATCGGAAAGGACGGTGATCATGAAGTCTGTCGTAAGAACGTAAGGGATTGTTGTCCCAGGATAATGGGGATGTTTAATGTGGATATCTTCGGCTATCCGTTGCGAATGTTCCCGGTCGAGAAGCGGGAATTGTTCCCTAATGTCTATTACAGGATTTGCCCATTCGAGAAGATAAAAAATACGGCTTTCTCCATCGGATACAAGGTGATGAATTCTATCGGTTTTCCACCCGTGAATTCGGGACACTCTCCCCAATGAAGGTACGTCTTGAATCGTCAACCACGGGTGATAATCCTTCCCTTCACCGCTACCCCTGCCTTCTTCGATCCGTTGAGCAATCTTTTCTTCAGAAAATACTGTCCTTTGCTTTGCCATTTCCTAAACCTTCCTTTTTTTGTTAAAGAAAGATCACATGTTGGGCAAACCGTTAAAAAAGAACCGTCAATACCAATATCGGAATATATTTTCAGGGCATAACATTTTTATTCAGGGCACAACTTTTTTATCTAGGGCACAACTTTTTTATGATTCCACAGCGGGGTTGCCCCTTCCTTGGGGCGTCAGTCGAAAATGACGGTTTTATTACCGAATACGACGATTTTATGCTCGAGGTGGAGTTGGACGGCGCGCGACAGGACGTTCTTCTCGAGGTTCTTACCCTTTCGGATTAAATCCTCCACACTATCGCGGTGGCTCACCTGCGTGACATCCTGCGCGATGATCGGCCCCTGATCGAGGTCGGCGGTTACATAATGGCTGGTCGCGCCGATAATTTTCACCCCGCGCGAGTACGCCTGATGATAGGGCTTCGCCCCCACGAACGCCGGAAGGAACGAGTGATGGATATTGATGATACGGTTTTTATATCTCTCCACAAACCCGCCGCTGAGGATCTGCATATAGCGCGCGAGAACAATCAGGTCGATACCGAGCGAGTCGAAAAGCCCGATTTCCCGGCGTTCGACCGAATCCTTGTCCGATAAGTCTACCGGGAAGCACTCGAAACGCGTCCCGAAGTACTCCGCGACCGGTTTGAGGTCGTCATGGTTGCCGATCACCGCGGGAACCTCTGCGTATAATTCGCCCGATTTGACGCGCAGGAGAAGGTCGTACAGGCAATGGTCGGTCTTCGAGACCAGCACCGCCATCTTCGGGCGGTAGTCCGAAAAATGGAGCGACCAGTCCATATCGAATTTGCGCGCGATCGGCGTAAATATTTCTTTTATCACTCCCGCCGGTACGGAAAATCCGTCGAGCTCCCATTCTATCCGCATGAAATAGGTCGCGGTCTGCAAATCGGTATGCTGGTCGGAATGGATGATGTTCCCGTTATTCTCGAATACGAATTTCGACACCTCGGCGACAATTCCCCTTGTGTCAGGACATGATAATAGTAAAATCGCGGTCGGTTTTTTCAACGGCATGTTTCTCGGCCTTATTTTTTCAGTTTATACGATTTGATCCTGATGGTTCCGCTATACGCGCCGGTTTTGCTGACCTTTCCCTCGGCGATAACGATTTTCCCGTTCAGCTTCTTCAGTTCCGCTATCGGGCCTTCGATCACCTCGAAACTGACGGCGGATTTGGTTTCCCAGAGTTTCGTCAGGTAGATTTTCCCGTCATCGTACACGTCGATCTTTCCCTCGACGGTCTGGGATACCTCGCTGAGTTTGACCTCGTTCGTAGTGCCTTCCTTCACCAGCACCAGTTCGTCACCGTAATCCATCTTCTTCTCCGGGGCGATAGTTTTCCCGCCGGATAGAGCGTTGGTACTGCCGTCGGGCTTCTGCGTCTGGTTGCCGCCGCAGGATAACATGAAAAACGCGATAAATAACAACATTGCCTTCCGCATAGCATCCTCCTTTATTCAATCAATATTCTAATACGCCGGGAGGATTTGTCAATCCCCTCGGCGTATATCCGCAGGGCTATTTTTCCGTAATCGGCTTGATAGTCTTGACGATCTCGAGCGCCCTCGCAATCGTCTCATCATAGTTGTTTTCGTTCAGTTCGAACTTGATCTGGTACACGCCCGTGGAGGTCTTCAGGATAATAAGCGTCCCCTTCATCTTGTCGTCTCCGCTCATATAGGTATATTCCTTCATAACGGAGGGCAGCCCGTTTAACGGTTCGGAGGAGCTTTTCAGCACAGTCACCTTATTATAATTTTTAGGCGGATGCCCCCCGTAAACCGCGTCGCGGAATTCATCGCTGTAATACGCCTGAGCCTTCGCCCAATCCTGCGTCTTGTAAAATTTTGTAATAGCCAGAGTCCCGTTCATAAACACGATAGTGAGGGAATCCTCGAACTGGTCAAGGTAGGAATATTTTTTATCGATAAATACGGAAAATCCCGCCGAGACCATTTTGTAAACCCCGTTACCTGGGATAGTAACCACATCCTGGCATCGATACTGCGCGGCAAACCCGGTATTCAGCATCATAAGCAGGGATAAAATCAGCGTTTTCATACCGCCTCCTTCGTCTGATACGATAATATTAACACTATCCGGGCGTTTCCGCAAGGGGAGAGGAAAATATCCGCGTACCCGGATAATTTGACAACCAGCCTCCCGCATATTAATCTATACCCCGTGAATAATCGGCGACTCCTCCGAATCGAAGCAGTATTTTATTAAAGCGGACGACCTGGGATTTGCGCCGGCGGCCGAGCGGCTGAAGAATTTCTCGGATACTTATTAATTTTTACACCCGAGGGGAAAACCATGAACAGGACAATCTGCGTATTCGCGTCATCCAGCGACCATGTATCGGAAATCTACTATAAAAAAGCCGCCGAACTCGGCGGGATGATCGCGCACGAGGGGGACTGCCTCATCTTCGGCGCGGGCGAGATCGGCCTGATGGGCGAATTGGGGCGCGCGGTAAAAACGCGGGGCGGCAGGGTCATCGGGGTCATCCCAGAAGTCCTCAACCGCAAGGGCATCGTATTCGAGAATCCCGATGAACTGATCGTCACCCCCACGATGGGCGAGCGCAAGCAGATTATGGAAGACCGCGCCGACGCGTATATCGGATTGCCCGGCGGGTTCGGCACTCTCGAGGAGATTATCGAGGTCATCACCCTCAAGCAGCTCGGGTATCATAACAAGCCTATCGTCCTGTTGAATACCAACGGGTTCTACGACAGCCTGCACGACCTGTTCGACGAACTATTCCGGGAACGGTTTATCGACGAGGTATTCCGCGACCTGTATTCTATTGCCGGCGAACCCCGCGAGGCGATGGATTACCTGAACGGCTACCGCCCGAGGGAGTACGCAAGCAAGGTTTAACACATCACCTTAATATTTTGATAAATCGGCGGGGATATGCTATAATATTCCAATGAATAATGCGGGAATAACTCAGTGGTAGAGTACTAGCTTCCCAAGCTGGGAGTCGCGGGTTCAAATCCCGTTTCCCGCTCATACGCCTCCGTAAGGGGGCGTTTTTATTTGGTGGACACCTGATAAAAGGATTCAAATAATCCGAGGAGCCGTTTATGCCGTTAGTAAAAATCTCCCTGCGCGATACGAACCCCGCCGCCGCGAGCCGCGATGCCAAAAAGAAACTCCTCGATATCATTCATGCCACACTCGTCGAGGTGTTTAAAATCCCCGATTTCGACCGTTTCCAGCGCCTCGAGATATACTCCCCCGACGATTTCGAACTCCCGTCGAACAGGACTCCCGACGCGATCCTGATCGAGATCACCGCGTTCCCGGGTCGGACTACCGATACCAAGAAGAAACTCTACCGGAGCGTTGTCGACAGGATCCACGCAGGGTTCGGTATCCCCGTGAACGATATAACAATCGTCATCTACGAACCGGGGCTCGAATGCTGGGGAATCCGCGGAGGGCAGACCGCCGCCGAGGTGGACATGGGGTTCGACCTCAAGGTATAACAATTCCTAACTCATTTCCCGATAACTAATTCCTTTCCAATGTAAAACCTTTCGCGAATCTTCCGATATTTATAGTGTGAAAAAAGGGAGGGATTATGACCGAATCCCTGAAACTGACGACGACATTCCGCGCGACGGAAAAAGAAGTATACGAGGCATGGATGGATAGTAAGCTGCATTCGGAGATGACCGGGGGCGCGGCGGAAATCGATCCGAAAGTCGGCGGGAAGTTCACCGCATGGGACGGCTATATCCGGGGCGAGACTGTCGAGCTCGAACCTTACAGCCGGATCGTCCAGCTCTGGCGTACCGAGGATTTTGATGAGAAAGACCCTTTTTCAAGGATAGAGATACTTTTGACCGGTACGGACGAAGGAACCGAATTCGTCCTGATACACGATAATATTCCCGCCGGACAGATGGAAGACTATCTCGAAGGGTGGAACGACTATTACCTCGACCCGATGCACGACTATTTTTCGAACAGGAGTAAATAATGCGGAAAGTTTTTATCATATTTTCATTCATGCTCATCAGCGGTGCGTCCCTGTTCCCGAAATTCCTCAAACCGGGGTATTATGTCCCGAAGATGCTGGCTATCCCCGCCTACTCGGCATACCTCGCGCCGAACGACCAGTACAACCCGCATAAAATCTTCCCGATAGGGTGGTCGCGCGACGGCAAGTTCGCCTACGCGGTACTCCGCGATTGGGACGACGCTATCGGAAACGTCATCCACTTTCAGTTTATCATACAGGACATGATCGACAATCAAGCGCTGTGGAAATTCCAGTTGACCTACGATCTCGAGATTCCTAAAGAGTACCAGCTTTACCAGACACTGAGCGACGGGACGAAAAAGTATATCGGGGTGGAAACCCTTTTCAGGATGATATGGAATAAGAATCAGAAGGTATTTATCGCGAAACTGACAAAGTACCAGATCAACCAGGATAAGCAGGTGATGAAGCAGTTCCCGATCGCGTATAATAAGGATGTAATCGACTGCGGGATGAATCTCGGAAACCAGGCCGGAGTGTCCCAAGGTCAGCCGATCGATCTCGCGGTTACTATGGTATCGTTGAAAAACGGGTTGAAGAACGTATGGGGCTTAAAGGGCGTCAAGGCATACGGCGGTAAGGTGGAAGGCTACTTCGCCGGGCCGCTGAACGAATATATCGCGGTAGTCATATCGAAATATGTCCCGAGCTACGCGGGGTATCCTGTCGAGGTCGTTCCGGTTATCCAGGGCGCCAGCATCGAGCAGGGCTTTAAGTAGTATATAAACTATCTGCAATGACCACAGGAAATCATTTCTAATAGAATTCCTTTTTTATAATGCAACATCCTCTTTTTTATGGATCGATTTATCCTTAAAAAACTGTATATCTATATTTCGTGCAAAAATAGATATCCCGAATGTCAGAACCCCTATTCTTCCGATGAACATAATCAAAGTAATAATTATTTTCGATGCATCCGAAAGGCTCGAGGTAATACCCAGGCTCAAACCGACAGTCCCCAAACCCGACGCGGTTTCAAAAATCAGGCTGAGAAAGTCTTTTTTCGGTTCGGAAAAAGTGAGGAGGAATACCCCGATGAACAGGATACCAAAATAGGAAATAAACGTTGTCACCGCAGTCCAAATCCGGTAATCGGGAATAACATTTTTGAAAAATGAAATTTTTTGCGCCCCGCGCAGTTTGCTCTTCAGAATCGCGAATATCGCGGAGAAAGTAGTGGTTTTTAACCCTCCCCCTGTACCCGACGGAGACGCCCCTACAATCATCAGAAACCAAAGTACAATAATCGACGACATTGAAAGATTCCCCATCGAGAACGAATCGAAACCCGCGGTTGACATAGCGTTCACACTTTGAAAAAGAGAGATAAACAAACGGTCGATCACCGGAAATCCGGCGATTTTCGGCTCCGTAAAAAATATGATCAAAGTTCCGACGATAGTGCCTGTAAAAGTAATAAAGAGAATAATTTTACTGGTCAGGGTGATCTTTTTTACCTTTCCGCGAATCCTGTAAAATAAATCGGTTATCACAATGAAACCGATTGCCCCGATATAAGTAAGAATCAGGATAACGATATTCATTGCATAGTTATTATAGAATCCTTCCATACTATTGTTGTATAGACCGAATCCCGCGGTACAAAAGGCGGAAATGCTATGAAAAATCGCGCTCCAGACGCTATCGTTAATCCCCTGAGAAAGTAGAATGAGGTAGATTGCAATCGCCCCGATAAATTCGATGATAAAAGTAAAAACTATGATATTTTTTATAAGAATCCCGACCGAAAACCCTTCCGGTAACGGGTACTCGTTTTCAAGGATTCTCTGCCGTATTTCAGAAATAGATTTTCCACTGAATATGACAATAAACGAACCGAAAGCCATATAGCCAATTCCGCCCAGCTGTATGAGTATCAGGATAATTAACTGACCGAAGAAAGTATAACTATCCGAAACACTGACCGTTGTCAATCCGGTTGTCGATACGGCTGAGGTGGCTATGAATGAATTATCGATGAATCCTACAGGTACCTTTTGCGCGAATGGAAGGCTGAGTAAACCTACTCCAATCAAAATGTAACTTAAAAAGCCTAGAAGAATGATTCTTTCCGTTCGGAATTTTGAAATTCTCTTTTTACCGCTGTTAAAAATCGCTTTTATCGTACCGGCCAATTTCCTGAAGAATTTTTTCACAATCGTCTCCATGATAAAGGATGGGTGCATCAACACCCATATTTTTTGGAGTATTATACAGCCGAAAAATAATTTCGTAAAGAAATATTTATATTCCGGGAACATTAGTTTTTTATTCGCTTGAGATGTATTATGCCTTTTTCAATGGGGAATATTTACAGATTGTCGATTGATTAGCCGGCAATCATTTTTTCAAATTCATCCGGCTATATCTTTTTTGAAATACGCTTTCTTCAGGATTCATTTCTTTCATACCTTCGATAATAGTATTAACATTTTCCTCATTCGTATTCGAATGGGTATTCACTTCGATATCATATCCGCTCCATGTGTGTATCCCATCCTCGATATGCGATTTCCCCTCGCCTATTCGCCGATTACCGCGTTTATGTTCTCTCCGTTCGATTTCTTCAACAGGGCATATCACACCTATATAAAATACGTGGTATGGATTCAATAATGTCACCAGTTCATCGAACCATGACGCATATTCGACAATATGCTCGACCAACAGGTATATTCCCGAGGCGGCAAACCCGGCGATTGATCTATGAAAGCCGTCAAAGAATTTCGGGCGCAG
This sequence comes from Brevinematales bacterium, assembly GCA_013177895.1. Lineage (GTDB taxonomy): Bacteria > Spirochaetota > Brevinematia > Brevinematales > GWF1-51-8 > GWF1-51-8. The sequence goes on from JABLXV010000002.1 coordinate 60,137, forward strand.
TATATTCCATGACCACCAGGTATCATTGTTCACTCTATCCACATTCGGCAGCATCCCGGAATCCGCCAGCAGATCGGAGCTAAAGTAAAAGTATGGCATTTCTAATTTCTTTCTCAGCTCTATCGCGAGGGTACTTTTCCCTGAACTGGAAGCGCCGTTTAACAGGATTATCTGGGGAAATTGCATAAAGCCTCCAATAATATAAATTACGCGAAACAAAAACCCCTCCGGTGTACCCGAAGGGGTAATGTATTATAAAGACGGACCTCGCGACATCTCGACAGGCTCGATACAGGCACCTACCCCCTCCGCTTCGCTTCGGGGACTTCGTTTCTCTTCGAGAAACTCAGCTTTCCCGCATTGACTAATATCACCCCCGCGAAACAAAAACCCCCTGCGTAAACAGGGGGTTTTAAATAATAAAGACGGACCTCGCGACACCTACTTTCCCGCAAAAGCAGTATCATCGGCGACAGCGGGCTTAACTTCCGGGTTCGGAATGGGACCGGGTGTGACCCCGCCGCTATGGTCGCGAGGAAAAAAGACGGAGAACAAGGAGTTCTCGAAAATGGGAGATATTAATTAATGTTGCATCGCCATATAAAAAAAGCGAAGGGAGGGAAGAAAAGAGGTCAAGGCTAACGACCGATTAGTAACGCTCGGCTGAACATATTACTATGCTTACACCTGCGTCCTATCAACCTGGTAGTCTACCAGGGATCGTAGGGGATACCTAATCTTGGGGCAGGTTTCCCACTTAGATGCATTCAGCGGTTATCCTTTCCAAACATAGCTACCCTGCATATGCCGCTGGCGCGACAACAGGTACACTAGCGGTTTGTCCACTCCGGTCCTCTCGTACTAGGAGCAGCTCCCCTCAAGTATCCGAACGCCTGTAGCGGATAGGGACCATACTGTCTCACGACGTATTGAACCCAGCTCACGTACCGCTTTAATGGGCGAACAGACCAACCCTTGGGACCTTCTACAGCCCCAGGATGCGATGAGCCGACATCGAGGTGCCAAACTTTCCCGTCGATGTGAACTCTTGGGGAAAATAAGCCTGTTATCCCCGGGGTACCTTTTATCCGTTGAGCGATGGCGCTTCCACATGCAACCACCGGATCACTAGGCCCGACTTTCGTCCCTGCTCGACTTGTCAGTCTCACAGTCAGGCTCCCTTATACCCTTGCACTCTTCGTACGATTTCCAACCGTACTGAGGGAACCTTTGGGCGCCTCCGTTACTCTTTAGGAGGCGACCGCCCCAGTCAAACTGCCCGCCAGACACTGTCCGCCTCCGCCTTTAGACGGAGCGCGTTAGAAACCCAATATAACAAGGGTGGTATCTCAACGTCGACTCCACGGAAACCAAAGTTCCCGCTTCAACGTCTCCCACCTATCCTGCGCATGTCACACCAAGCTTCAATGCCAAGTTGCAGTAAAGGTCCACGGGGTCTTTCTGTCCTGCTACAGGTAGTCGGCATCTTTACCGACTGTGCAATTTCACCGAGCCCTTCGTTGAGACAGTGTCCACATCGTTAAACCATTCATGCGGGTCGGAACTTACCCGACAAGGAATTTCGCTACCTTAGGACCGTTATAGTTACGGCCGCCGTTTACCGGGGCTTAAATTCAAAGCTTCTCCCGAAGGATGACATCTCCTCTTAACCTTCCGGCACTGGGCAGGCTTCAGTCCCTATACTTCCACTTACGTGTTTGCAGAGACCTGTGTTTTTGGTAAACAGTCGCATGGACTTCTTTACTGTGATCCCCTTGCGGGGACACCCCTTATTCCAAAGTTACGGGGCTAATTTGCAGAGTTCCTTAACGAAGGTTATCTCGTGCGCCTGAGAATTTTCTTCCCGCACACCTGTGTCGGTTTTGGTACGGTCTGCTTGCTTCAACGTTTAGGGGTTCTTTCTCGGCAACAGGCTCCGTTGTCTACTCCCCCCCGAGAGGGGGATCGCTCCCGGCTCAGGCTTACGGCGCAAGCATTTCACTCACGCCACCCTTGCCGCTTCGACGGACACTTCCGATCGTCCGCACAACTTCACCTATCGCGTCACCTCATCACTCCACAAGCAGGCTCCTGATTATCAACAGGATTCCCATCGGTTACGCCTTTCGGCTTCACCTTAGGGACCGGCTAACCCTGGGTCGAAAACCGTAGCCCAGGAACCCTTGTGCTTTCGGCGAACGGGTTTTTCACCCGTTTTATCGTGTACTCATGCTTGCATTCTCACTTCTATGCGCTCCACCGTTCCTTACAGTCCGGCTTCGTCGCACATAGAACGCTTTCCTACCACCTGCATTACTGCAGGTCCGTAGCTTCGGTATACCGCTTAGCCCCGGACATTTTTGGCGCAGACGTGCTCGACCAGTAAGCTTTTACGCACTTTTTAAAGGATGGCTGCTTCTAAGCCAACCTCCTGGCTGTTTTTGCACCTCCACTTCCTTCTCCACTTAGCGGTATTTGGGGACCTTAGCTGACGGTCTGGGCTGTTTCCCTTTCGACCATTGAGCTTATACCCAACGTTCTCACTCCTGTGCTACCGTACGTCGTATTCGTAGTTTGGTTCGGGTTGGTAGACTTGCGTCCCCTAGCCGATCCAGTGCTCTACCCCAACGTATTACTACACAAGGCTGCACCTAAATGCATTTCGGAAAGAACCAGCTATCGCCCGGTTCGGTTGGCCTTTCACCCCTAACCACAGGTCATCCGAGCACTTTTCAACGTACATCGGTTCGGTCCTTCATCCCGTTTTACCGGGACTTCAACCTGCCCATGGTTAGCTCACCGGGCTTCGGGTCTACAAACGGCTACTAAACGCCCTATTCAGACTCGCTTTCGCTTCGGCTCCGCACCAGAAGTGCTTAACCTTGCAACCGCCTGTAACTCGCAAGCTCATGCTTCAATAGGCATGCCGTCACCCCATTACTGAGGCTCCGACTGCTTGTAGGCTAAGGGTTTCAGGTTCTATTTCACTCCCCTATCAGGGGTCCTTTTCACCTTTCCCTCACGGTACTTGTCCTCTATCGGTCACCGACTCGTATTTAGCCTTGGAGGGTGGTCCCCCCAGCTTCCCACAGAACTTCCCGGATTCCGTGGTACTCAGGATACCCCGCCACATTGTCAGCTTTCCGCGTACGGGACTCTCACCCCCTCTGGTTGGCCTTTCCAGACCATTCCGCTTCTCCTTCAATGATGTTGCAGGGTCCTACAACCCCCACAGCCGTAGCCGTGGGTTTGGGCTTTTCCGCTTTCGCTCGCCGCTACTTACGGAATCTCTTACGATTTCTCTTCCTCCGGGTACTAAGATGTTTCAATTCCCCGGGTCTGCTTTACGTACTTACGTACGTAATGATCAGGTACTGCCTGATCGGGTTCCCCCATTCGGATACCTTCGGATCTAAGCCTCTGTGCGACTCCCCGAAGCTTTTCGCAGCTTTTCGCGTCCTTCATCGCCTGTCGGTACCAAGGCATTCACCCTTAGCCCTTTCTCCCTTGACCTCTTCTCTCCCTCACCTTCGTACTATTACCTAAATTAATACAAATATAACATTTTTGTCTTATAAAAAAATAGTGAGTGGGAAGGAGAAGGTTTGAAAATGGTTGATTGAGTTTTTTCTCCCTATGTAAAAAAAATAAGGAGGTGATCCAGCCGCACCTTCCGGTACGGCTGCCTTGTTACGACTTCACCCTCCTCACCGGCCCCTCCCTTATCGGCCCCCTCCTTGCGGTTGGGGTAACCGACTTCAAGAAAAGCCAACTAGGATGGTGTGACGGGCGGTGTGTACAAGGCCCGAGAACGTATTCACCGTGGTGTTGCTGACCCACGATTACTAGCGATTCCAGTTTCATGCAGTCGAGTTGCAGACTGCAATCCATATTGAGGCCGTTTTTTAGGATTTGCTATTCCTCGCGGCTTCGCTTCCCTTTGTCACGACCATTGTAGCATGCGTGTAGCCCAAGGCATAAAGGCCATGATGACTTGACGTCATCCCCTCCTTCCTCCGACTTGTCGCCGGCAGTCCCCTTAGAGTGCTCAACTAAATGTAGCAACTAAGGGCAGGGGTTGCGCTCGTTGCGGGACTTAACCCAACACCTCACGGCACGAGCTGACGACAGCCATGCAGCACCTGTTCACACGTCCCTTACGGGAACTCCTGCTTTCACAGAATGGCATGTGTATGTCAAGCCTTGGTAAGGTTCTTCGCTTATCATCGAATTAAACCGCGTGCTCCACCGCTTGTGCGGGCCCCCGTCAATTTCTTTGAGTTTCAATCTTGCGACCGTACTCCCCAGGTGGTACACTTATCGCGTTAGCTGCGGAGCTAATCGGTCCCGACCAACTCCTAGTGTACATCGTTTACAGCGTGGACTACCAGGGTATCTAATCCTGTTTGCTCCCCACGCTTTCGCGCCTCAGCGTCAGTTCTTGCATGGATGACTGCCTTCGCCTTTGGTGTTCTTCCCGATCTCTACGCATTTCACCGCTACACCGGGAGTTCCATCACCCTCCACAAAACTCTAGCTTCGCAGTTTCGAACGCGATGTTACGGTTGAGCCGTAACTTTTCACTTTCGACTTGCAAAGCCGCCTACACGCCCTTTACACCCAGTAAATCCGAGCAACGCTCGCCCCCTACGTATTACCGCGGCTGCTGGCACGTAATTAGCCGGGGCTTATTCAATAGGTACCGTCATCGGCAGGGCTTTCCACTCCCTGCCTTATTCTTCCCTAATAAAAGAGGTTTACAACCCGAAGGCCTCCATCCCTCACGCGGCGTCGCTCCGTCAGGGTTTCCCCCATTGCGGAATATTCTTGGCTGCTGCCTCCCGTAGGAGTAGGGACCGTATCTCAGTTCCCTTGTGGCTGGCCGTCCTCTCAGACCAGCTACCCGTCTTTGGTTTGGTGGGCCGTTACCCCGCCAACTGCCTGATGGGTCGCAGGCTCATCCATGGGTGCTGCAATTGCAGCTTTGATCCTTGCGGATATTATCCGGTATTACCCGCAGTTTCCCGCGGCTGTCCCGATCCCATGGGTAAATTCCTACGCGTTACTCACCCGTCCGCCACTCGCCATCAACTGTATTGCTACAGTCATGCTGCCGTTCGACTTGCATGCCTAAAACACGCCGCCAGCGTTCGCTCTGAGCCAGAATCAAACCCTCCGTTATCAATGCTATTAGCTTGCTTTTTATGCTCGTTTACTGTACTTTTCAGTACGTCGCTTTCTCTTCCCACTCACCTTTGTACTATTATCGTGTATATCGCTTCCAATGTCTTCTGACATAAAAGCGTAATATTATTGTATCATATTCTTACGCACGTGTCAAATTATTGCCAATTTTTCGCGCCAATTATTAAACAAAAAATTCCGGTTTATCTTTCGAGTTGATTCTCGTCCGACCCATTCCTTTTCGGCGAAGAGTAGTATAGTTTATACCGCCGAATATGTCAATTTATTCGCGATTATTTTATTGGATTATTTTCCTGAGTTCCTCAATAAATTTCTCACGGGATATTTCCACTTGTTCGCTTGCCGCCAAGTTCTTTAATATCACTTTTCCCTGCGCGAGTTCGTTGCCGCCCATAACGATAGCGACCTTCATTCCCATCCCCTCGGCATACTGGAACTGCCGCCCCATCTTTTTATTCCCGCCGAAGTAGATCAAATTTTTTATCCCCTCGGCGCGGAGTTCGTCCGAAAGCCTCACATACTCCGCATGATCGACGTCGTCGAACACCGTGATCAGCACGCCGTTATTATCATGGATATCCGCGGGAATCAGCCCGTGCGATTCGAGAAAGTTCTGGAACGTTACGTCGCCGAACCCGAACCCGATCCCCGATACCTCGGCCTTCTTGAATAAGCCGATCAGGTTATCGTAACGCCCGCCGCCGAATAACGCACGGCGGTTCTCCGGGTCGAGGTCGTACACCTCGAAGATGTTGCCGGTATAATAATCCAAGCCGCGCACGATCGAAAAATCGAACTCGCAATACCGCGACAGCCCGGTCTTATCGATCAGTCCGAACAATTCGGTCAATTCCTTAGCGCCCTGCGATTCTCCCGCGAGTTTCCCCGCGAGGACGGGCAGCCCCATTCCGAATACGGTCTCCAACCGTTCGATCTTCTCCCGCGTTATGCCGGATTCCTTCAGCCACGCTTCATACTTATCGCGCGGGAGTTTCGAGCGTTTATCCACCGCCTTCGAGATGACCTTCATTTCATCGGGGGTAGCGCCGACCACATCGCGCATGACATCGTTATAGAAACGGCGGTTATTGATCTTCACCTTGAACATCGTCTCGTCCGCGCCGAATTCCTTCATCAGCGCGATGATCGCCGACAGGATTTCATAGTCGTATTCGCGGCCGCTGTCCCCGAGCAGGTCGACATTGAGCTGCCAGAATTCGCGCAGCCTGCCCTTCTGGGGGCGTTCGTAACGCATGAAGTTCGCGATACTGTACCATCTTACCGGGTAACGGATTTCCCCGGATTTCGCCGCGACCATTCTCGCGACAGTCGGGGTCATTTCCGGGCGGATCGCGATATGCCGTTCGCCGCGGTCGGTGAAGTGGTATACCTGCTCGTTGACAATCTCCTCGCCGCTCTTCGCGGCGAATACGTCGAACGGCTCCAAAATCGGGCCGAGCATCTCGTCGTACCCGAAGCTCTCGACGACTTTTCGCATCTTCGCGAAGAACCAGTTGCGTACGCGCATATCCTCGGGATAAAAATCTCTAGTCCCGATATATGAATTGGTCGGTAAAAATTTATCAGCCATCTCTTCCTCGATCAAGTAGTAAATTCAGGTTACTTATTTTCCAGAGCCTCGGTATCGCCCGCCCCGGCGGATTCGACATACACCTTGATACCGTCCATACGAACGATCCGCACCATCTCGCCCTTCACGAACGACGTCCCGCTTTCGGAACGCGCGGGGAAATGATCGCTGTAGTATTTGATATATCCTTTGTCCGTCTTGTTATCGATATCCTCTGTCACCAGAACGACCTTCCCGATCATCCCGTCGGCATTGGTTTCCTGCTGGTTCTTCCCGGTCATCTTCAGCACGAACGGGCGAAGGAAGATAATCAGCGCCGCCGACAATAAGATAAACACGGTTATCTGAATCGCGAGGGACGGAACCCATATCGCGACCACGCCGGCGACAACCCCGGCAACCCCTGGCAGGAGCATAAAAAAACCGGGGGTAAAAATCTCGATTACAATCAGCGCTACCCCGATAATCATCCAAATATACCAATCCATACGGCCTCCTGAAATAGTCCGCTATGATAATAAGGTAGTGCAACCTATTTGTCAAATGACGGGTTTAAGTATAGAATACGTAATAACAGGATCTTTTTCTTTAATCTATCTCTAAAAGAAGGACTTCTTTTTTGTTCATTCCGATTGCCATAAGCTTGCCTTCCTGAGTGAAAAACGGCCGCACATATTCGTATTCCCCATAGGATATGCCATTATAATTGATATATTCCTTACTGCCTTTCTTATACACAAATACGAACTTCTTACTATCCGGGCTGAACTCGAAAAAATATGCATCGTTATACGCCCCGAATACTTTACCGTCTATTTCAAAATAGGACTTATTTCCCTTGATATACTGGAGCGCCACCTTAGTCCCGTCAAACGAATATCTCGGTAAGACCGCATAGGAATATCCGCCGGAAACCTCACCGTCCAGATTAAAGTAGTACTTTCCCGCATTCACGAAGTAAAACCCGAATTTTGACCCGTTCGCGGAAAACTCGGGGCGGCATACCTGCTCATACCCTCCGTAAACCGTCCCGCCTATATTCAGAAACTCTTTACCGTTCAGCATAAATTTGATTACCCATACGGAATCATCAGGCGGGGAATAAAATTCGATGATTCTATCATAAGGCCCGTAATCCTTACCGTCAACGTACAAGTAGTCTTTCCCCTGCCCGGAATACCAGATATAAAATTTTTTGGATTTCCCAATAAAAAAGGATTGCACTATCTTTACATACGGCCCATATGCGTTATCGCCAACCCTCTTATAATACATTCCATCTTGTTTGTAGGTGAACATAAAAACCGATCCGTCATGGCAGAAAGAAGGATATGCCGCCTCCTGATAAGGTCCATAAATTTTCCCGTTGATATTTTCATAATAAGCTCGTTTCTCGCTATCTAAGTAATCGGTGGAATAGAAAAACGCATATTTACTGCCGTCGCTGCTGAATTTTGGCAAATCGGTAAGATCGTAAGGTCCGAACATCTTTCCGCTGACGCAATTAAACCTCTGCTTATTGAGACTGCATTCATACGCATACCCGTTCTCCCCAGGCGTAAAGACCGGTACATCAAGATAATCATAAGGCCCGTAGATCGCCCCTGTATTATTCACATAGAATTTTTTATCGATCTCATATCCATAAATATATTTGGATCCATCGGAACTAATCAAGGGCTTATGGAAAAGAAAATCATACGGACCGAACTCCGTTCCGCAGTAGTTGATATGAGTGCGATTAGCTTTCGAATACCAGTAAAGCCACTTTTTCCCGTCCAGACTGAATTGGAGCGACGAGACCGTGGAATATGGTCCGAGTTCCTTACCGTTAAAATTGAGATATTCCTGTCCGTTTAGACGGTATATAAAACTCCATGCCGTATTATCAGGGCTGAAAACAATTTCACCCATATCTTCGTACCCGCTGTACACCTTGCCGCCGGTATAATAAAACCGTTCACCGTAATATCCGAGGGTATAATAGACAAACAGCCGCCACGGTTTTTCTAATCCCCAAGCGTTATAGAGTTCGTGTTTCTTCTGTAAAGTATATTTATCAAGAACCGTCACCTTGGAATATCCCATGGAAATACTCGCACCCAAAAATAACACCATTAGCAGTATTTTCATCGGACTTCCCCCCAAATCAAATTTTATTAATTATATCCCACTTTTTCTCAATGTCAAGCATGGGGGCGGATTGATTTTGACATTTACTTCGGCGGGACTTATACTATTCCCCGGGAGGATTCCATGCCTACTATCGGACAACCCGAACTCCGCGCCCGCGCGGGAGAATATATCGCTCGACTAACCGCCGCGGGAATCCCCTCCTCGCTCGACGAAGCATCGTTCCGCGACTATCTGGCGAAGGTGCGTATCGGCGGCAAGGGCGCGGTCAAGATTTACTACAAACCCTCCAAGCGCACGTTTACCGCGGACTTCGGAGAGGTCGCCGATAAAACTATCGTCCCCGCGCTCGAGGACGCATGGCACGGGCATTCCGGGGAGCACGGCTACCGTATCTATGTGGACGGGTCGCGCTGCAACAATATTACGGGGTACGCGTTCGCGGTGGTGAAAGACCACCGGGTGGTGTTCGAGCACGCGGGGGTGGTGGACGAAACGGTCACGGCGGAGAGCGCGCAGATCGCCGGGGAACTCCGCGCCGCGACCGAGGCGATGGAATGGTGCCGGTCGCAGGGCATCGGCGAAATCGAGCTGCATTACGATTACGCCGGTATCGAGAAATGGGCTTCCGGCGAGTGGAAGGCCAATCATGCGGTGTCGCAGGCGTATGCGGGGTATTTCAGCCGGAATACCGTCCGCATCCGATGGGTTAAGGTCGCCGCGCATTCGGGAGACCGTTGGAACTCCCATGTGGATAAGCTCGCGCGTCAGGCCTGCTCGGTTAAAAATGCATAAATTTTCTATGATTATAATCTCAACCTTTTTCTGTCCCGTTCGATAAATACAATAGCGACATATTAAGGAAGAAGCATGAATCGTCTCGTCCTCGTCCTCCTTTTCGGGTTAAGTTCCGTATCCCACGCGGCGCTCGAGATCACTTACTCCAACCCAACGGAGGCCAAATTCTACGGGTTGGTCGTCGATTACGCGAAGGGTGTGATGGGGGTAAAAAAGATTCCGAAGATCGGCGGGAAGAGCTTTACGAGCGACTGTATCGGGTTTGTGAATTACGTCTATTATAAGGCGGGTATCGACCTGCAGAAGGTTTACGGCGATGGCAACCGGGGAGTGGACGCGCTCTTCTACGGGCTGGAAAAGTATAACTTCGTTTATCAGGCGCAGATCGCGAAACCCGGCGATATCATTTTCTTCGATAATACTTACGACGTGAATAAGAACAAGAAATGGGACGATCCGTTATCCCACGTCGGGATAGTGGAATCGATCGGCAAGCACGGGACGATCAGTTATATTCATTATACATCGAAGGGCGTCGACCGCGATACGATGAACCTTTATTATCCCAAAACGCACGCGTTTGTTAAAAAAAGCTCGAAGGAAAAAATTATCATCAATTCCTACCTGAAGAAAAAGAAAAAGGGCGAAAAATACCCCGATAAACAGTATATTTCCGCTTTCTTCTTTCATTCGTTCGCGCATATTAAAATCAAGGACAAAGCTAAACCTGTAGAAAACTGATTACTGATTGGTTTCTTTGATAAGCGTCACTTTCTTGCCTTGGGAATACTCACATTCGAGAATCCCATTGGTGAGAGACCGCATCGTCAGTTCGACCTCGACGCTTTTCTCCCCCTCGGTATAATTCAGCATGAGTTTATCCCCGGCTATTTTCCATTTCCCGAGCGCGCAAATCTCGCCCTTACAATAGACCAGACCCCCGCCGTCGTTCAGCGTCAGGTGCATATACGGTTCGCCCTGCGCGAGCCATGCGCCTTTCAGCTGCACGGCGTCCGCCTTAAACCCGGCGCCGCCCTGTCCGCACGCGGTTACGAGCGCGATCAGCGCCGCGATAAATAACGTTAAAACCCTCATGGTTATCTCCTATGAAATATGGTTGGATTATTGGAGCATTTTTCTCTGGACGCGCGCCAGAACATCGGGATCCATCAGCTTCAGGATACCGGGGAGGATAGACGCCTTGCCTTCCGCGGCGGCGCGTTCCTCGATTTTTCGGAATATATCGACGATCATCATATCTTCCTGCTTCTCGATCAGTTTGACCGATACCGCCGGGGGAAGGTTCTCTATCTGGATAGCGACTTCTTCGACTCGGTTCTCATACGCGTTCTGTACCGCAAGCTCGTTGGAATAATTCTCGCGCATCGCGATTATCTCGTCCTTCGCCTTCACGATCGCTTCCTTCTCTTCCTCGATCATGCGCTTCTCTTCCTCGAGCTTGACCAAGTCCTGCTGATAAGTCATTTCCTTCTGCTGGAGGATCTGCCACTTCTTATCCAGTTCCATCTTGGACAAAAGGTCGGGGTCTTCCTTCTTCGCCTGGTAGACTTCCTTCAGCAATGGGAACTGCTGGAGAATCTGCCGGTAGTCGATAATTTGAAGGAAGTCCAGAATATACAGCGATAAAAACGCCAGCGTCAGATTGATGAGCAGAAGGAAAAATATCCGTTTCTTTCGTTCCATAATACCCTATCCCCGAAACCGTTACTTGGAATTCTTGTACTCGTAGTAGAAATTCATCACTTTATTGACGTAATCCTTGGTTTCCTCGATATTGGGCACCCCGCCGGCGTTCACTACCTTATTCGGCCCGGCGTTATACGCGGCGAGAGCCTTGACGACATTCCCCTTAAACTGGGTCAGCATATCGCTGAGGTAATTCGTCCCGCCGAATACGTTCTGCCGCACGTCGAACGGATCGGTCACCCCCAGTATTTCCGCGGTCTGGGGCATCAACTGCATCAGCCCCATCGCCCCGGCCTTCGATACGGCTTTGGGGTTATACTGCGATTCCTGCTTGATGACCGCCTTGATAAGCGATTCATCCACCCCGAAGGTCTGCGCGGCCTCGGTGATAATGGAATCGACATTGTTATTCTCGGAGTTCGCGTTCTTATACATCGACTGTAAGATACCCGCCGAATCCTGATATGTCCCGACCAGTTCGTCGACATTCAGGTCGTTCAGATACATCTGCTTCGCGGGCGCTCCCTGCGACGCGTTCTGCTGCATATAATCCTGAAGTATCTGTGAGAAATTGGGCTGATTGGGGTCCTGCAGATCGGCTTGTTTCTCGACCGTCGGGGACGGTTTGACCGGCGACGATTTACCGAACGCGCTGATTTCGTCGATGCGTTTGGTGATTTCCGCTATCCTGTATAATGCGCCCTGAATGGATTCTATCATCTTTCCCTCCCGTAATCAGACTTCAGACGAACCCTCATTCTGATTGTCGGAATTTTCCCGATCCCCTTTATTCTTTCGGTATATATTCTGCCCTATTTCGTCTAAAACCTGCTGTTCCTGACGTTTTTCCTCGAGCTGGTACTTTTCCCATGCTTTTTCTTTCAGGATTTCCACGGCGCGCCGTTCCTGCTTGAGTTTGGTATATACCGCGAGCTTCTGCTCCATCACCTTCCGTTTAGCGTCGATTTCACGATCCAGCACGATAAACGCGAGGTCGGTATCCTGCGAAAGTTTATCGTATTCCTTCAACTCTTCGATCGATAGATGTTCGCGGCGGGAAAGCTCGGAACGCAGGTTTCTTAGCGTGTCCTGCATGTTGATTTTCTTATTCACTTCCAGCTGGTACGCCCCGCTCGCTTTCGCGAGCTCTATCTTCGCTTCTTCCTCCCGGTCCTTTCGGATTTCCAGAAGCCGTTCCAGACGAAACGTGAATCGCTTCATCCCCTCCCCCGCTTTTATACATCCTTTCGGACGCATCGGTCGCTCAATCCGGCTATTCCCTCCCATAGGCAGGGATTTTAATACGCCCTTATTATAGTCACTCATTGCCTTTATATCAACTAATTGACGGGTGCTTTTAAAAACCGCCGCTTCACGGCCTGCTGACGAAGACGGAAATTTAACTATTTTCCGTCACTGCGATACCCCGCGCTACAATAATTTTTAATGCGCGGGGTGAAGCAGTCTATATAACATGATACATATTAATAAAATAGATTGCTTCTAACGCGCTTCAAAAATATTTCCTGAAACGCCCTGATAATTTATTCTCCTTTTGCTTTTAATTTTCCGGTTTTCAGGGTAAAATATAAGCGTACCGAAAGGAGAATATTATGCGTTTCTTCCGTTTCTATCTCGCTTCAATATTATTATTTTTTACATTTATATCCTGCTCGGAGTTCCTGAGCACAGGCGGACTGATCGCCACCCCGTACAACGGCCAGACCGTGAAGGGCATACAGACTATCGTCATTTCTCCCGCGGACGACGTGCTGGTCGATTCGATTTATCTCTACATCAATTTCCAGCTTGAAAAAACCCTGACTACCGCGCCCTACCAGTACGAATGGGATACGTCTTCCATCTCTAACGGGTGGTGCACGATCTCGGTCGAGCTCTACGACCAGCTTGGCGGGTATCCGATCACCGACGCCATACAGGTGAAGGTCGACAATTAATGGGAAATGTTTCAGGCATCCTCCCCATCCATAAACCATCCGGCATCAGTTCATTCGACGTGATCCGCCGGCTGACCAAAGTGATCGGCGTCAAGAAGATCGGACACGGCGGCACGCTCGATATGCCCGCGAACGGGGTGCTTCCACTGCTTCTCGGCGAGGCTACCAAGCTGTTCGATTTCCTCCTGCGCACCGATAAAATCTACCGCGCCGTCGTGCAGTTCGGCGCATTCACGGGCACCGACGACGCCGACGGGGAGATTCTCCAACGCTTCGACCGGAAGGTTACACCCGGCGATATTTCCGCGGTCCTCCCGCGCTTCACCGGCGAAATCACCCAGATCCCGCCGAAGTACTCCGCCCTCAAGACCAACGGGGTGCGGAACTATCAGCTCGCCAGACGCGATATGGATGTGCCCGATAAACCCCGGACGGTGAATATTATCAACCTCGTCATGGAGAGTTTCGACCCCGACGCGCAGAGCGCGGTGATGACGGTCACCTGCACGTCAGGGACATATATCCGCGCGATCGCGCGCGATATCGGCCAGACCCTCGAATGCGGGGGATATCTTACGGAGCTGACGCGCCTGAAGAGCGCGGGTATCTCCCTCGACCGCTGTCACCCTATCGAATCCGTCACCCGCGAAAATTTCGAGGGGCTGCTGATACCGGTCGGCGACTCCCTTCCGTTTATTCCCCCGCTCGCGCTGATTCCCCCGGCGGACACTGTCCTTTCCGGGAAACGCCTGTCCGATGCGAGCTTCGACGCGCCCACAGTTAGCGACGGGGTCTACCGCGTGATTCAGGGAACGGCGTTCCTCGCGCTCATCGAGCGCTCCGGCGGGCAGTACCGTTACCTGCGCGTATTCAACGGGATATGAAGAAACGTATCCTGCTCGTCAATCCGCACATCGAGGATTTCGCCGCCTACGACCATTTTTCAAAGCCCCTCGGGCTTCTCCGGCTCGCGGCGTACCTCAAGCCCGGGTTCGATCTCCACTTTATCGACGCGATGAACCGCTCGCATCCGGGACTCGCCGGGATGAAATTCCGCGATAACGGGACGGGCCATTTCTATAAAACATTTATCCCGAAACCCGCGCAGTTATCCGATATCCCCCGCCGCTTCAAGCGTTACGGGCTCCCGGACGGCCTTTTCCGCGCCGCGCTGCGGGATACTCCGTTCCGCCCGGACTACATTTTTATCACATCCGCGATGACCTACTGGTATACCGGCGTCGTCTATACGATCGGGCTGATCCGCGAGGTATTCGCCGATACCCCGATCGTGCTCGGCGGGATATACCCGTCGCTGATGCCGGAGCACGCTGCGATGGCAGTTCCCGTAGATTACATCGTACCTCATCAGAGGCTGGCGCGGGTATTGAAGCATATCGGCGAGATGACAGGGGTCGAGTTGAACTCCGTGGAATACCGCGCGCCGGAGTACGGATTGACGGGGGAGTTTTACTACGCGCCGGTCTATACCTCGCTCGGCTGTGTGTACGCCTGCGCGTACTGCGCGTCGAACATCCTCGGCGGGTTCGAGCAATTCCCGCCGGAGCGGGTCGCTGAGGATATCCTTCGACTCCGTAAACAGTACGGCGTGCGGCATTTCGCGTTCTACGACGACGCGCTATTCGTGAACTCCGGGAATCATCTGGACAGGATACTTGAGATACTGATACGCGCGGGATTCGACGGGAAATTCTACACCCCCAACGGGCTGCATATCCGGCTTCTGGCCGCGCGGACGGCCCGCCTGATGAAAGAAAGCGGGTTCGCCGATATCCGGTTATCGCTGGAATCGAGCGACCCGGAGTTCCAACAGTCGCAGGGAGCGAAGGCTACCAACCGGGAATTCGAGAACGCGATAGGGATTTTACATACGGCGGGATTCGGGCGAAAAAATATCCATGTCTATACGCTCGTGAATATCCCCGGGCAGGACGCTTCCGGTACGGGTGAGACGATGCGGTATATCTTCGCGAACGGCGCGGTGCCGAGGCTCGCGTATTATTCCCCTATCCCGGGTACGCCGGATTTCCGCCTCGCGGAAAAGATCACCCCGCTCGGCGACCCCCTCTTCCATAATAATTCGGTCTATATGTACCGGAGCGGGTTCGACTATCAAACCCTTCTCCGCCTGAAAGAACTGGAAATCCGCTACAGGCGTCAGGCGGAAGCGGAGGACTAGAGAAGCCCGCCGATCTCACGGAATACGCTGTCGAGAAGCGCGGGGTCGTCCGATTCGCCTATCAGCCGCACGACCGGTTCGGTGTTCGACGGGCGGATGTGCGCCCACACCTTCGCGCCGCCCTGTTCCCAATCGAGCCTCAGCCCGTCGAGAACGGATACCTTCGCGCCGGGGTAACGGCGCTCTATCTTCTTATATAATTCCGCGACATCGCCGGAATAATCGAACTTCGTTTTTTTCATCGCGTATTTCGGAAATCCCGCCGCGATCTCCGACAGCGGCTTATCGGTGCGGGTCATCAGCTGGAGGATAAGCCCGATCCCGACCAGGCTGTCGCGCGCGGTGTTGACCGTGGGGAAAATAACCCCGCCGTTACCCTCGCCGCCGATCAGCGCCCCATGTTCCTCGATACCCTCGACCACATTCGCCTCGCCGACTTTGGAACGGTACGCATGTACGCCGTGTTTTTCGGCTATATCCTCCGCCATCCGGGAAGTGGACATATTGACCACAACGTCTCCCTTCACGGTCGCGGGGTCGGACAACACGCTCTCCACCCCGAGCGCGAGAGTCATCTCCTCGGACAGGACACATCCCTTCTCGTCGACTACGACCAGACGGTCGGCGTCGGGATCGGTCGCGAAGCCGATATCGGCGGAAAAATCGCGCACGGCCTTCTCCATATGACGGAGGTTCTCAGGGGTCGGCTCGGTTCCGCGCTCGAAACGTCCGTTAATCTCGCCGTTGATGATTTTATATTCGCACCCCAGCGCTTCGAGAAGGAGCCGCGAGGATTCCCCGCCGGCGCTGTTCACCGGATCGACCAGAACTTTATACTTCTTCGCGATGATTTTACCCGCGGCGAGGTACTCTACGACCGCGCGGACATGAGAGGCAAGTATCGAGTGATCGAGCTCGTACCCCCCGATAGAGCCGTACGCCGCTTCGGCTCCCTCGCGTATCCCGAGGTATCCCTTGATTTCCGCGATATCCTTTTCCCCGGTAAACACCCCGCCCGCCTTCACGTATTTCAGAGCGTTCCACTCCACGGGATTGTGCGAGGCGGTGATAATCAGCCCGCCGTCATAGCCGTGCATCCGCACGCCGTACAGCACAGTCGGAGTGGGAACAATCCCGCAGTCGGTGACGTCGAGCCCCATCGCGTTCAGGATGGACGCGGTATACGAGGTAATCATCGCCCCG
Source organism: Brevinematales bacterium (assembly GCA_013177895.1). Taxonomy (GTDB): domain Bacteria; phylum Spirochaetota; class Brevinematia; order Brevinematales; family GWF1-51-8; genus GWF1-51-8. The sequence goes on from JABLXV010000002.1 coordinate 76,932, forward strand.
GTAGGACGCGCGTCCCGCCCGATCAGTACTTTCTTCCCGCCGCGCTTGCGGATATATTCGCCGAACGCGACCGTATAATCCATCAGCGACTCCAGTGTCAACGAATCGCCCCAAATCCCCCTGACCCCGGAAACGCTTACCTTGAGTTCCGACACACTTCCCTCCAGAAATACTTTGCATAGATTATAACCCGAAACAAGGGTTTCGTCTATAAAAAAAGCCCCATCTCTCGCGAGACGGAGCTTTACAGATATTAAAAGGAGGGGAATCTGTTATTACTTGGTTTTGTCCTTCTTCTTGTTCTTGTCGACTACAGGAGGTTTCTTGTTATCAGCAGGATTAGTCTTATTAGCATCCGGCTGGACTACGGGAGTCGTATTTGCGTTATTGACGGCATTATCGGGCTGCGCAACCACGTTCGTGCTTGCCTTCGAGAGTTCGTCAAGTTCCTGATCGGCTTCCATGCCCTTCTCGTAGACAAACGCGCTATTGGGGAGAATGTACGAGTAAGTCAGACCCGCGACATGCTTCATCGACCCGTTGTTAAACCCGTACTCGAACGCATAATCGATATTGATCTGGTGCGCCTTCCCGAAGATATACATAAATCCGATACCGGCCGTACCGGTTATCACATCTTCGCTCACCTTCAACTGTTCCCAGATCGCGCCCAGACGAATGGAAAGTATCTCACCTTTGAACGGTTTAGATTCAAATATCTCATGCGCCGATAACTGCTTGAACTCAAAACCGATATTATACGAGGTGTTTGCCGAACGGTTATCGCTGGCATCCTTTCCATAGGTTACCAAACCGATCCCTATCATCGCGTTTTTCATAAAGAGGATATTTCCGATATTCCAGTTGGCTCCCAAACGGAATTCTGACGCTAACGTATCGGTGCCGTCGGGCTGAATCGAGATGTTCGGGGCTATCAGGTTTTTATAGCTTAATCCCAGACGGATAGTTTCACTGAAGTCATAGGTTAAACCCACGTCGAGACCGAACGATACCTTCGACATCATTCCTCCGAGCGCGGGGTTCAGAACCACATCCTGATGCGCGCCGACCGCGATATCGTATATATTCAAACGGATACCGATGGAGATTTTCGCTCCGCGCGAGATCACATCGTTCAAATCTTTCGCATAAATAAAGCTGTACACACCCTCATGGTAAATTTCCATAGTCCCGTCGGATACCGACAGGCGATGGAACGCGAACCCGAGCGCGGCGCGTTTCGTAATGAACGGGTCGAAGCTCAACGAGAACCCGTTAAAGAACGGCAGAACAATGTTCACATCGATAGAATTGAGCGAAGAGCCGTCGTTAAACTGGGAATACGGGGTATTCCATCCGCTGTATATCTGAAAACTTTTTGCAAGCGCGATAGATGCGGGATTATAATGCATCGAGTTCACACCGTCGAATTCCCCGAACATCGCGTTACCGAGAGACATACTTCTCGCGGTATAGCCCAAGTCCTCGAACGCCGCGTAAAGAGAACCGCTCACCATCAGTATTGTAATAACCGTCAATAACTTTTTCATCTTATTCCTCCTTTTCCAAGTATATCTACTAACGCGCCAGTACTATCGTTCCGCTGTACGTATTACCGTCAGCGATCACGCGATAGACAAACACACCGCTTTTAACCGGATATCCCTCGTCATCGGTCCCATCCCAGAATACTTCAGCCTGGGTATATCCGCCGCCTTCGAATGTAAAACTTCGTACCAGTTCGCCGCTGAGGGTATATATCTTGATCTCATATTTTGCGACCTCTTTCGCGAACCCTACGGAAAGTTTCATATTCTTAAAGCCCTTGTCCGTACTGAACGGAGTAAATATCTTGGGATCCACCGTTACATTGACAAATCCCGGAGCTATTTCTTTTATAGAATTTTCCCCGAATATCGCATAGTACTGGTGGATATAGCTTACCTGCGCCGTAACCGAGTTCTCGAGCGTATTCACTTTACCCCCGATCCTCATCCATTCGCCGGTCATCTCACGCCAGTAATAGATCGCAAGAGAGTTTTCACTCCATCCCTGCGCGGCGATATTGGTTTCGTTGTAGTACAGTTTCAGGGTTAAATTCCCCCAAATTTCCTGCGCGGTTACATCATAGCCGTTGATATCGCTCATATCGAGATAGAAGACTTCCAGATTATTCCTGTCCGCGGGGGTCTGGATATATCCTCCGCCGACTTCCGCCATCTGCTGTGAGTTAATATTAGAAATCCACATATCCACGGCGAAATAGTTCCTGATAATTCCCGGCGGGACAATCAGTACGCTATTCAGGTCGTCCAGACAAAGGGACTGCTGAACTACGGTAGAATTAGGATTAAAGGAATCCTTTTTCATCTTATAGTTCACCCCGTTGGTAATCTGGTTGATCACAACGTTAATATTCGATAATACCGAAGATTTATAAAGATCGCCGCTGAAGTTTATCTGATAGGCTCCAGGCGGGACATAGTCGAGCACATAGTATCCGTTGGCGCTATTCGCCGCGGCGGTGATCAATTCCCCGAATTTATTCGTCATAATCGCGTTCGTCGAACCGGGCATCAATAGCTTCACGGTCGGGTTAGCCGATCCGGGCAGGACATACCCGATGATACGCCCGAAGTCCGCGAGCAGAACGGGTGTATAATTCCATTCGCCCGTATATACCTTCGTGCTCGCCCATTCGAGGTTCCCGTCATACTGCACCTGCGCCGCCATATTGTTCGTCCAACTCGTGTTGTTCGTATAGACCACATAGAAATGCAGCGTCGTTTCGCCCTTAGAAATATCCTGTCTCGACGGGAGCAAGCCCACCGCCGCGAAGTTGATGAGCACATTCGACGGGGTAGTCGTATACGGCAGGAACGCATGATGATAATCGGAGTAGATATTGGTGATCATCAGGTTAGTAGTATTGAATTCAATACGTATCTTCTGTATCCCGATATCATACATTCCGTTCTTGACCTTGTATACTATCTCGTTGTAATGATCGATGCTGTAAAGGATCTTCTTATTGTATACATAAGCCTCGGTCGGTTCCTGCGGCGATTTAAAGTAAAGATTCACGTTCATCAAAGTCGAACCGTAGGAACTGGTATTATAAGAATATACCTTCATTAGCAGATTCTTCGCCGTGAATACACTGTTCGTGAACTGGAACGTAATCAGGTTAGTCTCCCCGGGGAAGAACCCGTTCGCGCCGCTGTAAGTAATAATCAGCTTGCTTCCAATATTCGTAGCGGACGCCCCGGAATGACCCGTGTTAATAGAAGATACGATATGATTCCCGATTTCGTTCGGCAGGATAATCACATTGGAATACACAAGGTTTTCGTTGGCATTCCTGTTGCTCAGGATGAAGATGAAATTATTCGTTTCAATTTTCAGGCTCGTATTAATCAGGAACCAGCTGGAAATCTGATAATTCGTGATATCCGCTAACGGTATCTTCATATACTGCTTGAGTCCGTTGTTCGGCTCGCGCACAAACCCGTATCCCGACCCGTTATTCGCTTTGACAGTATAGGACAACGGGTACATTTCCACCATATTCGTAGTATCCCATATAGTCATAGTCACCGTGTCCTGCTGGCCTTTCGGGAGGAAGTTAGCGCTGTTCGTATAAGCTACTATAATATACGATGCGGTCTGCTGTGCGATCACACCCTTCGAACTGGAAGGCGCGGTGATATTATTAAATATCGCCGGTATATCGATACGAACGTATTTTACCGGTTCGGTACCGCTGGTGTTATTATCGATCGTGAAAGATATGGTGTTATTCAGTCTTGTCGAGTAAACTGTTTTCGACGCCGCTGTCAGTTCCGCGGACGGCGCTTTGACGACATTGAGGTACTTCGAGTCGGTATTAGTGGTAGTATATGCCCCAAGTACGCCGTTCGACGCGACCGACTGGAAGAGGTAACTCGCCAGATTGGTCGAGAAGTTCGTTACGCTCAACGTCAGGGTATTGGTCAGCCCGACGGCGAAGTCTGAATAGAACAGAACGAATTTTCCGGCGCTATAGGTAATATTAGTCGTCATCCCGTTGACATCGGTCAGCTTGAGATCATCCATCTGGTTGGTAAACTGATCCGGTATATAAAGCACGATCTTCTGAGCTTTATTGCTCCCCGTCGCCTTATTGATTAAGCGGAAGGTAATCGTACCGCTGTTCTGACTGCTGTAGAAGTCGTTGGGACTCATTTCAGCGGCTACGGACGGAGCGGGCATCTGGAAGCTCACCAGGTTCGTACCCACGCTGACGGATGACGAAATATACTGCCCGGCGGACGTGTTATACATCACATTCGCGGTAAAATACGCGGACGAGTTACCGAAGTCGATATTATCCCGGATTTTCAGCGTAATCACATCGTTGGATGACGGTGGTATCGGCGTCGGATAATTAACGAGTATATAATTGGAACCGACTACAGGAGCGCTACCCTTAATAGTAGTAGCAATCAGCCCGGCATTGGTAAACGGCGACGCGAAAAATACCTTGACGCTTGTGATATTATTCGTTCCCGTACCGGTGTTGTTCACATAGATACTGATCGTATTGGAGACTTCGGCTGTAGAAACCGTATTCGGGTATGCATAATAGGAAGAATTGTAAGCAGGAATAATGACTCTAAATTCAAGGCTCTTCCCGATATTTGCAGGATTCTTTGAAGCAGTAATGGGGGGATTGTTTTTTAAATTTATCCCATATACTTTCCAATTGCCAATGAATCCTTCATTGTTCTGATTGTCAAACGCTGTAAACTGAATAGTATCTTTGCCCATTGATGGAATAAAATTATTACCATAGTTGATGTAAATACATCCATCATTGGAATACCATGTTGTTGCAGCTATTGTAGTTGATATTCCGGTAACATTTGTAATAACAAGTTTATTATTTGCATTAGTAGTTGGAGGAACAATTTTAAATACATACATGTTATTACTTAATTCACCTGTATTTGTTACAATGAATGAAAAACTAGTGGAAATATTGTCTTTACCTACTGTATTGGGATTTACATAGGCATAAAAAGAAGCATTAGGCGCTTTTATTTGCTGTACGCTTGTTCCTTTTACTTGACATGGAATAGCCGTAGTATTATTTGTATAATATACTTCCGCTTTCCAATCTACATTTGTCGGATTTGCTAAGAGCGGTTTGACAGCTTTTATAGAAAGATGAGTTGTCATATTCTGGTTAAGCAGTCCTGAACCGGGATACGTGAGCCAGATATAACCGCCGCTGACTGTTACATCAGCCGAAGTCAGGGTTACGGAAATATCACTCGGATTTACGGTATAAAGACTCGGAATTTTTATCCGAACTTTATTGACCGAAAGACTCCCGTTCGTACCGTTCTTTATATCGTAGGTAAACGTATTGGTTCGAACAGTAGTTAATGTGTCTCCCAATAACGTCACCTTGACACGTTCCGTACCGTACACCCATGCGCTTCCGATTACCAGGTTGGTCAGCTCGTAGTAGGTTTTCCCGGGATTCCCGATATCGTAGAACCCGTTATCGGCGAAAAATTCCCATTTCCCGTTGGTGGGCAATAATGTCATATTGGATATCATCGCGGTGACAATCAGGGTATCCGATTTCCCCGCTGTAATTTCCTTCGCCGCAGGGATATAATTCACCTGTATATTCGTCGATGTAATGGTGAAATACGCCGAATTGGTTGAGGAAAGATTGAGTCTCGTACTGTACACCGATTTCACAAAGCCCTTCAACGGTTTCGGCATCTTGACCATGATTTTCTCGAATATATCCTGCCCTATTCCGGTGTTTGTTACAATAAGCGTAAACTGCTGGGTGATAATACTGCCCGCCGGTTCGGACTTCTGCACGAATACCACGTTCGGCGAACCGCCGCCGCCGCCGCTCGGTTTGGGAATTTCAAAATCAATCTTTCCGCTCTTCCCGGAAAGGATATCCGGGTTCCCGAGCGTATCGTACTCTAAATCGTTCCTTACCGACGGATAGAAATACGCCTGTTTATCTTCCTGTCCGACTATATCCACCATCTTGAAGGTGACTACGCATGCCTGTCCGCCGTCTAACGGGGGACTCAGCGTAATCTTAATCCGATGCAGAGACATCTCAGGCACCGCCGTACCTACGCTGGGATTGATAAGCAAGACGTTGGTGGAGATATCCGCGGGAATAGGTATATAGAAGTAATGGATTCTGTTTCCCGGCAGCCCTGTATTCGACAGCACAAACGTTATATCGTTAGTTACCGACGATGACGCGATGATCTGAGGAGAGACCGAGAATTTAGCGGATACGGGAGGGAGTTTAAAATAAAGCTTGTTTGTTCCTCCGTAATTCGGATCGAATTCGGCAAGGTCATACCAATCAACGTCATTAGTCTCATATTCCGATTTATACACATAGACCGGTATGGTTACGTTTGTCGGCATCCGGTTTGTGGAGAAAGTCGCATAGTTTACGCTATCGATAAATTTAACAATCACGTTCTCTTTATCGTTATTCACATATTTCGAGAACAAGCCTCCATTCGTATCGTTAAAGAATTTCAGATAGATGAAGTTTGTCCCGTTAAAATTCGTCTGAATAATATTAGCGGGGTTTTTCATGTAGGTAGTATTCACGCTCAGTATGGTCGGGAACTTATCCGCCGAGAACATTAGCATTGCATACTTTATGCTGACGCCGCGAGGCGAGGTATTATAGATCGTATTGGTGATCGTATTGGTGATCGCAGTCGTGTATATCCACGCCGGATTAATAAAGTTCGCCGCCGAGGGTGTGGGAGGTTTGATAGTCACACTCCACGATTTACCGAATTCCTGCGACTGCATGACGTACCCTGAAAGGTTTCCGTTATCCGCATATAGTATGAACGGCGCAAGTACAGCCGGGGAGTTTACGTTCGTATTGGTGTGCGTCATGGTGAACTGTATCGTATCCACATCATTTGTTTTCAGCGGGGTTCCGTAGTTGATATAAATCATCCGCTCGCTATTCGTATAGGATACCGACGCGCCTTTCGCGCTGGGAGTGGTAACCGAAATACCGGTATAGTTCACAGGAACCGATATCTTCGCTTTGATAATCGAATTATCGCCCTTTCCCTGATTCTTTATCGAATAGGTATAGCTGTTCTGGTTGCTTGCCACAATCGCGAAGATCGCGACTTTATCGGGGCTGATCGACCCCACCGCGATGGCATTCGACTTCGCAACCGTTACCTGCATGAGCGATGTATTGGTAGCGTTCTGCCATGTCGTTCCGGTTACATAAAAGCTGCTGTTAACAGCGACCTGCCAGAGGAAATTAGACGAACTTTGCGCCCCTATCGAGGGAGTCCCGTAAGCATTAAACGAGATACGGTCGAAACCGTCTTCCCCGGGGAATCCGCCGATCAGGCTATTCGTATAATAAACATAGATATATCCGCCCGATACGAACGCGTTGTTCGTACTGAGGTCGCCTGACGAAGTTTTCAGTACCATCGACTGAATATTCAAAAGACCCGCGCTGTTATTACTGACAGTGAAGCCCGACGGTATCTGGATACGGATATGCGAAATATCCGGCGCTCCGGTAACCAGTTCGGACGATATTTTCACCGTAAACACGGACTGCTCGGTCCCTACTATAATAGGCGACGGAGAATATTCGACCTTCGCGTAATTCAGCTTAGGTTGGGTATAAGTCCTTACCAGGAGACCCTCGGTTCCGTTAGCATACGCTTTTTTCTTACCTGTGGTGGCGTATTTCATTACTCCGCCGAACGCGAAATCCGTCCCGGTCCTCGCGTGTTTCGTACAATCGGCAAAAACTTCGAAGTTCTGGCCTAATCTGTCCCCGGTCGCGGGAGTAGTGATAGAGAACCCGATTTTTATCGTGCCGTTTGTTACGACATTATTAGCCCCGTCCGTCCCGAGCATCCCGAAGCGGATATACAATAGTCCGCCCCTGTCCTCGACATAGAAATTATTCGCGGGGAGTCCGCCGATTCTATACGATGCCCCGGTCTGCGGTGTCATTACCACACCGGCGGTGTTAGTCACCCATACATTTGCGGGTATCCACGCGCCGTAACCCGTGGGCTTCTTGATATATATTTCGCCGATACCGCTGTCGTTGGTCGAACCCATCTGCGGTGTCAGGCTGACCGTAAACGGCACAAGCGCGCCCGTCACCGCTTTCTGCGGGGTTATCGACGCTACCAGATTACTGGCTACCGTACGGATATAGAAATTATCAAACGCTGTACATACTTCCCCTTCACGGAAGAAGGGGGATTCAATCCCGAAGAAACCCACCAGATCGTCATACCACCCTACGCTAGCTGAACCGACAAGAACCCATGTGTTTGATACATTTGCGGTATCTCCTATCGGATCGGGATTGATATACATTTTTACCGTTTCCCCGTCATGGGTGATTTTTATCCCTAGTTCAGTAGTGATGGGGTTGGTATAACCGTCGCCGTCCGCGAATTGTGTCGCAAGACAGTTCTGATTATTCAGGTTATTATCGTCAAAATTCTTCCTGAAATTTCCCGTCAGGTTTCCGGGAGTGACACTATCCACATCTCCCGTTAATGCAGCAATCGCTACATCGTGCTCGTAATCCTTATAGTATCCCCATGTGTTATTCGCTATTCCATAATTTGCCTTATCGTAGAAGTAGACATAGTTTTCCCATGTGTCATACGGATCGTGCGCACCGTTATCCTGGGCAATCCAAGCAGTTACCAATCCTTTTTGCGCCGCACTATTCGCATATCCGCCGGCTTCCCCGGAGTCGCCGCGTGCGTCTATGCTGGTGGTATAACGGATGATGACATACCCGAACGGTTCTTCCAGTGAGGCATTTATCGTAGGACTTCCGAGAGCGGCACAATTTTTCGGATCCCATTTCGCGCCGTCGCCCAGATACCAGTTGTTCCATGATAACGCTGAATTGTTCGGCTTACCATAGATATTCAGCATATTTCCGCTGACGTTGACCGTACCGGGGTGATTTCTATCCCATGCAGACACTCCATCCAAGGGAGAATCCTGAAAGAGATCAAACACGATCATATCGCGGCTCATACGGAAGTTAAAATCCCATCCGTTAGCGATTGCGGTTGGAGAGCTGGAAAAGTTCTCGAAGTAGTACATCGATTTTCCAAAACCCGTGACCGAAGTCAGGACAACCATCGATATTGCGAGGATTAAGCTATATATTTTGCTCATAGGGTTTCTCCCGAGTTTGTGCGTATTATTTATGTGTTTCATATAGCCCTCCTAACGTACGATCACAAGGGTGCCGGAATAAGTCTGCCCGCCTACAATTACCTGGTAAATGTAGACACCGCCCTTAATCGGGTAACCCTCGTCATCTTTGCCGTCCCATGCAACCTCGCCCTGGGTAAACTTCCCTCCGCTGTCCGCGGTACGTTTGAAGCTACGCACCAGCATACCGAACAGGTCATATATCTTTACTTCATAACTATCGTACTCTTTATCGAATTCAAACGATATCCTGATAGTCGTATAGTAATCGTCAGAACCATAGGGTGTAAATACTTTCGGCCTGAGCACTACGTTCTGGATGATACCCTGCTCGTTCACCAACTTAGCCATAACCGCGTAGAACCCGTGCAGATAAGCGACTCTCGCCGTTACTACATTATTTACGCTATCTACCGTACCGCCTATCCTTACCCACTTCGAGTCGGAGTAGTCCGTGTCGCCGTTATCGTCCCAGTAGAATATTCCCAGATCGGCGACCTGCCATCCCCATCCGAGGTTGGTAACAGGATCGAACGCCAGGTACATAATCGCGTCAAGCTCTAACAGCGACCCTCCAATAGGATTATCGTCGCTATCGTAGAACTGGAACAGGTAACCGAACATTCCGTCCTTACCCAACGGAGGTTTAATCAGCTTGCTGTCGTCAATTTTCGCCTTCTGGGGCGGTGTTAACGGCAGTACTTTTATATCCACCGAAAATTCGTTCCCTACGGAACCCGACGGGAAGAAGATACGTGTATTGGTCTGCATATAGCAGGTTACTTCCTGATCAGGCGCTTCATCGCCCGATTTAAGGGTGGCGTTCCGCATCGTGATAATTGAAATATTCGTGATCTTGTTCGCGGCAATATTGATAAAGAAGCTTTCCTTCTTGAATATGCCGGGTAACGAGAACTCCATACTATAAGTGCCCGCAGGAATACGGCTGAGTATATATTGCCCGGTATCTACCGTACTTAACGCGCCCAGATTTATCCCGTTGTCATTCGTAGCAAGAACAGTCGTGTTGGAATAGTACAACTTGACATTAACGGCCTTGATATACGGATAAACCGTGCCCTTAACCGCGCCCCACGCGGAATTGGTAATACCGATATAGCTGAGATTTCCGCCGGTCTGGATACCGATAACATTCGTGTTAGACCCGCTTTCCAGCACAATCGAGTTGGTCGTATGCACTTGGATATAGAATATATCGTTCAACGCGTAATCGAATGTTATCCGCACGTCGTCGTATTCGGTGAATTCCATCGACGAGGGAGCTGTAGCGCCATAGGTCAGTATAATCCGGTTATTATTCGTATCGAACAGGATAGTTTGCGCGATACTGTTCGCGGTATCGATAGTAACATGATTGAATACATCCATCAGATTGGTATCGAACACGATGATCGATTGCGTGAGCACTGACCCGGTCGAACGGTTCATAATACGGAATGTCAATGTCGCATTGGTTTCGATCAGGTACAGGTTATTCTCGCCGTAGAAATAAGATTCCGCGGCTACAGGAGGATAGTCCACGCTCAGCATCAGGTACTGACCGAGATTACCGGAACAGTTGTAATACACCGGGTTATTGGTCAGATTGGCCGCCAAGACTTCTATGCTCAGGTTGGTAATCTGATTGATCGTATTGACAAAATCGAAACTGATATCGTCGCTATTTCCGATATCTAAAAGATTGGTGTATCTGAGATAGATAATGTTACTTGTCGCGCTGTAAGTAACCACCCCGCCGTAAGCGCTATTAATATTGGCAATACTCGCCAGACCGAACGGGAGCTTAATTTTAGCGAAACTGATTCTATCCGACCCGTTACCTATATTGGTAAGGGTGATCGTCATACTATTGGAAATTTTTCCTAATTCTATATAATCCGGGGTGGACGAGGTTCTCGCATAAACTTCGGGCATAATAAAGAACGCATTAGCCGATTTCCCCGAACTGATATTCATCGGGTAATATCCCTGGCCGTTATGAGCCCAGACATAGAATGAATTCGTCAGGTTCCCGATCTCATAATCATCCTGCAGAAGTATACGTATCGTATCCTGGTCGCCTACCGGGATTGTTTCGCCCATAGCCTGATAATCCAATGTCAGGCTGGTAATCGTCCCATAGTTGCTCACAGGTATATCGTTGGCTACAACCGAATAGTTTGTAAACTGCGACGGGAACTGGATGACCAGCTTCTGGATATGCAGGGTCGCCGCGTTGACGCTGTTATTGATCGTGAACACATACTCCTGCTCATTCGTCGACGTATCTATCTCATTGGGCGATACGCTGAACGAAGGAACACTCGTCAGGGACAAATCCTTGTTGCCGGAAGTGTAATTCGTATTGATATAGTTCTTGACGGACGATTCGATAGTGACATCCTGAGACGCGGAGGCCGCGTTAGTAACATAGATAAACAGCTTATCCACTGTTTTCGGCGCGAAATTCGTATAGGTCAGCGTAATAATACCGCTTGCCGAGGCGTAGGAAATATTCGAGGCAATCGAGTTAGATACCTTCGACGCGCTGAAACCGGTGCGGAAGATACTCGGGAGCAGTATCTTTACCTCATTCAGGTCGTTGGAACCCTGGCCGGTATTGCTGACATTATAGGAAATAACCAGATCGGGCCGGTTGAGGTACATTTCGCCCGGCGTCTTGGTCACCGATGCCGACGGCAGCGGCATCTGGAAGTTGATAGCCAGCGATTTACCTGCCATCAGGGTCGCGGGTTTATACTGGTTATAGGTGGAGTCGAACGCCACATCCGCGCTCCATGTCACGGATGTTTCGGAGTGTGAAATCAAATCCCTGATTTTTATCAGGACTTTATCGCTTTCTCCGGGGAATATTTTATCGGAGGAATAGTCCAGCCAGATATACCCGTTCGATATAACCGCGGCCGGTATCGTTTTATTGACGCTGGATACGGAAACCCAGTTCGTATCGAATACCGTACCTATATCCGGGATTTTTATCTTCGCATAGGTGATACGGTTTCCCGTACCGCTCTGGTTCCAAATTTCAAAATATAGATAATTCGTAGTAAACGTGGAATAGACCGTATTCGGGTCGAACTGCGATACGTAATTGTAATTACTTGCGGAAATATAGATATAAGGGCTATAGTCGGGTTTGACTATATTAAGAGCGAGACTCTTTCCGCCCATCTCGACCGCGGTCTGCATGAGAGTAATATTGGTATTCGTCGTGTTATCGACATATACCTTCCATGTCTGCGCAACCTCGGTATTGGTGATATTATCGGCGCCGATAAACTGTACCACATCGGTCTCGGAGGTATTCAAACGCTGAGACGCGTTGGTGTAATACACCAGTAACAACCCGTTATGATAGTAGCATACTCCGCCCTTTACCGTGGAGGAAATCGAGCTGATATTGGTAATCGCGGCGGGAATCTCCACCGCCATCATCAGGATATTATTATCCGTTTCCCCGCTGTTCTTAATATTGATCTTATAGGTATTCGTAGGGAAATCCTGCGAAACGGAATTGGGTTCGCTGAATGCCAAACCGCTTGCTATCGGGTTACTGAAAGTAACATCCTTCGAGTAGCCCCCGGTTTTAGTTTTAGTAGGATGCCAACCCGTACCGTCGTTATAGTTGACATAGATTTCCGAAGCCACATTGTTAGGCCCGCTTTCCCAGTTATCGTAGGCGGTGAAATTAATCGATACCGCGTTATTCGGCGCTATACCCGACGCGTACCCTACCTCGACGATCGCCGAGTTATTCGAGTAATAAGTATTATAGGTATCGCCGCCGGAACAGTTCGATATCTTGGTAAACGGCGTAAGCATGACAATCTTAACGCCATAGACGTTTTTACCGGTAACATAGTCGCCGTTCTTCAGGAAATAAGCAAAGATATTTTTTACGGAAGGCGTCAGTATCTCGTTGGGGGTAAGATACCCATAAGGAGTATCGACCTGCGCGAGAGTTTTACTCCCCGCGAGCCCGCCGACGGAAAGAGTCCATCCGCCGTTCGTCATATTATGCGATCCGTCCGCGTTCGTCGAGTTATTCGCCGCAAGCATGTTCCACGTACTGGTAAAGACGTTGGTGGTATTGACTAACAGCCATATATAGGTATTGTCGATCGCGCCCGCGTCCACATACTGTCCGCCATCAAGGTCGTAATCGATACGAATGTAATCATTCGAAATATTGATCGCGCCGGGTTTCGAGACGCTTGTCCCGTTTAAGAGCTCGTTACTGATCAGCAGGACTTTCCCGATAAACTGCGCGGGTATCTGAATCCAGACACGGTCGAGAAGGTTGCTTCCGACGCCGCGGTTGCTGACGCTGATACACACGATGTTAGTCTTAGTCTGCCCCAAATCGGCGCGATAGATCGCGTAAGGGGCTATCGTATACGCGTACCATGTCGGAGGCGGAATAATATCCACCGTCTGAGATTTTGTAGGAGTCACTTTAACAAAATTACTCCACATTCGTTGGTTCTGCACGCTTGCCTGTATGTCAAAATGCACCGATCCCGCGGACACGCTATCGTTCAGGTAGAATGAGATATTATCGCTCAATCCGCCCGCGAATGTGTTCCCGGAATACGTCACGCTCAATTTGTCCCCCGTGTAACTGATGCTTCCGCCGAGGGAGCTCGACCATGCGCTGACATTCTGAATATAATTAGTGGGTAAATGGATATATACCGTTTGGATAATATTGCTGACCCTTCCCATATTGCGGATAGTGTATACGACATTCGTGCCGCTGGAGGCTGAGTCGATATACCCTAATGGTACTGTAATATAAGCATCCGCCGCAGGTTGAGGATAGATGAAGTTCAGCGTCAACTGCTGGGGATCCTCGGCGTAAGGCTTGGCCTTGGCGTAATTGGTGGTATTTCGAACCTGCACGAGGAAAGAATAATTATTCGAGGAGTTTACGCTGTCCCACGCTTTAAAGCTGACCACACACGATTCGCCGACCAAGTTCGTGGCCGCTTTCAGCAGATTGGTAAACTGCACATGAATGACGTTCGTCCCGCCGTTGGTGAGATATTTTGTACAAATCGCGTTGGAAATCTTCGTCACGGGATGGAACGCCGCGATACTGAAAATATTCGTTAATTGCGGAGGGCAGAATATCAATGCGTCGTATACATCATTGCCGAGTTCGCCGCTGTTCTGAATCGTGACCTGAATGTTAGTGGCGGTCAGAATATCGGTAAATATATGATGCGAAACCAAATCGTTGGTGTATTCTCCGCCCGGCGCGTTGATCTTCGCGATAGCTATAGCGGGAGGAGTATAATAATAGGTCTTGTATGTATCGGCGTGTTCCGCGACACTGATCCATCCTTCGCCGTTACCGTTATCCGCCCATGACGGGAAATTCGCCATGAGTATCAGGTTTGTCAGCGCTTTAACATTGTCGTGCCCATAGAATGTGATGACGTCGCCGCCGCTGCTGAGGATGTTCGTAGCCTGCGCCTGATAATCGATTTTAATATAAGTATTGGTCACGCTCGCTACATTAGATACAAATGTCGTTATCGTCGCGGGAAGAGTGCTTGCGATCGAGTTAATACTCGTAATCTTGCTATCTACACGGATAAGAACCTTTAATAAGTTATTACCGGTCAGGCCGTTATTCGCGACCACATACTTATATAAATTGCTGATGGCGGTATTTTTGATATAGTTCTTCGGCAGCCCTGTAATCGGGTTACCGTTCTGGGCATACGCCTGCGCGTCAGGCGGCTTCTTTCGGACAACCAACTGCTGGGATGGATATGCGATATTAGTGCCGTTTGTTACAAACGAAACACCCTGTACTGTAGAATAGGAATAAGAAGGGAAAGCAACCAAAACCATATTCGTACTCGGGGGTACATTGGTGGTAGTCGATGTATTGAACTTGATTGTATCGATACCCGTACCGGCGACAAGTTTAATTCCCTCGGATGTATAATCTACTTTAATGATAGTCCCGTTGGAAATCAGTGATAGCCCGGAACTTCCCGCGAGACGTTCGCTGTCCAGACTTCCCGGGACAACAGTAAAACCCGTGGGAACTTTTATCAAAACTGAGTTAATATTCGCATTGTTATTGGTATTCAGGGCTTTGATATCGTAATAGAATGTCCCCGCGGTTCCTTCGTAGATTTGCCCCGGCCGGAGATAAGCAAGCCCGAGAGGAGAATTCACAGTCATAAATTTCAGTCCGTCGCCGTTCAGTTGGAACGATTTCATCTTACCGGTAGTAGCGTTTTTCGCCCATGTGGTATCCGCGTATTTTTCGTTATTCGCGTAAACCGTGAATGTTTTTCCCACAGAATCCGCTTGTGCAGGAGTGCTGAAATTTGATATCACCAGCATGATTGTGGGATTTTTGGTATCGATACCCAAGCCGCTGAGGATAGTCGGATGGAAGACGCGGCAGTCCGCGCTCGTGCTCCCGACCGCGTCGAAACGTATCCGTAAGAGGTTGTTGCTGACTATCGAGATAGAAGCGCCGTTCAAAACAGAGGGGTTAACATTTCCTACCTGTTTGGTAAAAGTCTGATAGACTCCGCCGTTAGTCGCCCAGAATATTTGCAGCTTATTCGTATAATCCGCCCAGTTGGTATAAACAGACCCGGCGGGAAGTTGGACATATAATTCCTGAACACCGGCATAGTCCGTGGAGGCATACCCGGTAGCGGCGAAATTTGGGGTAACAATTATCTTTAACGGGATTGAGGATCCAGCCGCCGCGGTCGCGGGGGAGATATACGACGTAATGGATGAACAGACCGAACGAATTCTGAAATCATCAAAATACGCTCTTTCCGCTTCAGAATCCGGACGGTTATTTCCCACTCCGAACATCGGAATAATCTGGTTGGTAAACGAGATAGGAAGTTTCGCTACCAGATAGTAGGTATTCGTATAGGTCGCGGCAACCCCATTATATTTATTCCACGCACTGGTAGGCGCTCCATTGGGAGCGGGGTTGACATAAAAATAGGCGTATTCCCCGTCAGTAGTTAAACGGAAACGGATATCCGCGTTATTAATATTATTCGCATTAGCTGTGCCTCCATAGGTAGCTTTTCCCCAACTGTCGTCATAACCCCATTCCATAAGGTCGACGAGATTAACTCCGCCCTTCAGTCCCACGGGATCTAAGGCATTTGTAAAATCAAACTTAATGTCCTTTGTCCCGGATTCGTTAGGAGTCCAGAACGAACGTGGAAGAACATTAGGCTCGGAGGGAAGCCCATCGTTCGTACCCAGTTGCGGACGGCTGAACTCGATGATAGTCAGGAAATCGTCGAAATGTACTCCATCGGTCATCTGATTCTTTACCAGCCAGAGAATTAAATCACATTTCATACGCCCTGATTCAGGGTTGGACGCATCGTCATGAGGATCAAGCCATGCATAGGTACGGGTGATCTCAAAACCGAAGGGTTTTTCCTTCGATGCGGTATACCCGGCATTCGGCCCGAGGTTGGTCAGCTTCGCTTGGAAGCCGTATAGTTCATTTGCATATCCGGCAGTGTATCCGTTACCGGTAAAACGAAGCTCGCCGCTTGCTCCGCTATTTATTGTTACAGTTTCACCATCGCCCACTAGTCCGTATCCCAGCGAACGGCTATACTCATACTTTAATTGCCAATTAGGCGTGGATGATCCGAACAGGTCTTCAAAGAAATAAGCGTACATCCCGTTATAAAAAATGGAGAGAAATAGCGTAAAAACCACCAGCCCCTTGAACACCTTCATATCTCCTCCTTTTATAAATACCCGAAAATTTATATACTCCGTATTAAGCTAAGGCTTCCTGAAAAGTCCTTCAAAATTTCCTGACCTTCGTTTCTTAGGGATGATCCAACCCCGGATTGATAAGAATACGCCATCCGAAGGACTTTTCAAGATAAACCTGTGCTCCGGAATTACTCCCGGCAACATCCCCTGATATACCATTATTATCTAGCAATTATCATGCCTAAATAATATTCCTGTAATTGTATATATAACCAATATATATAACGCTCTTCCTCATGGATTGACTTGTGTAACTAATACACAACTGTGTAATAATTATACACATGCCCGAAGAGGCTGGAATAATTAGAATCCATTCATTTCATCGGAATTTCAGTATCGAAAGTAAAATATATGATGAGATATTGAACTAACGGTATGTATCGATTTCCTCGAGCAGTACGTCGAGTATTTTTTCTGACGGGAATTTCCTGACCACTTCCCCCTGCTTGAATAAGACGGCGCCGCCCTTGCCGACAGCCACCCCGAAATCCGCGTCCGACGCCTCGCCGGGGCCGTTCACCACACACCCCATGATCGCGACTTTTACATACTTCCGTATGCCGTGGGTGCGTTCCACAAACGACTCGACCACTTCCTCCACGTCGAATTCCTTCCGCGCGCAGGTGGGGCATGACACGATTTCCACACCCTGCATCCTCAGCCCGAGCGAACGGAGTATCATCTGCGCGATCTCCACTTCCCGGACGGGATGCCCGGTGATCGATACCCGGATCGTATCGCCGATGCCTTCCTGGAGCAGCGTCCCGATCCCGATAGAGTTCTTTACCGCGGCCTGAGTAAAATATCCCGCCTCGGTGACTCCCAGATGCAGCGGATAATTCCTGAGCTTCGTAAACATCCGGTTTGCCTGCACCATCGTCAGCACATCGTGAGACTTCAGGGATACTTTTATATCGTAAAAATCTTCCTTCTCGAGGTAGCCGATATGCTCGAGCGCGGACTGCACCATCGCCTCGGCGTTGGGGTGAGGGTAACGCGTCCTGTCGAGCGACCCGGCGTTCACGCCGATACGGATGGGGATTCTCTTCTCCTTGCACGCGGCGACTATATCTTTGACATGCTCGGGTTTCTTCAGGTTACCGGGATTGATCCGCAGGCCGTCCGCGCCGGAATCCACCGAAATCAGCGCGAGCTTATAATCGAAATGGATATCCGCCACCACAGGGAGAGGGCAGCCCTCGGCCTTGAGCTTCTTAATCGCGCGCGCGGACGCCTCGTCGGGAATCCCCAGCCGGACGACATCGCATCCCGCATCGGCAAGTTCCCTGATTTCGCCCAGCGTTGCCGCGATATCGGTGGTAGGAGTCGTGGTCATCGACTGGATCGATACGGGAGCCTCCCCGCCGATCTCCACATTCCCTATTTTTACCGACAGCGATTTTCTCCGTTCGCGCATAGTACCCTCGATGTTAGACATTTTAACACCCCGACTGAATGATTATACTACTACTCGAACGAAATGTCATTATTTTAACAAATCCCCACACTATGCGCGGGCGAATCCCGGGCACTGCGTGACTGCTATTCCCGGTATGAAACGGAATTGCGGCTTCAGAAAATAGTCCGTACCGGCGGCAATCGGTTCACATGCCCCGTACGCATTATATTTACATTCCTGTAAACATTTTAACATCGAACTTTACCCGCGCGGTGTTTACACAGTACTTGCGTTTTTTTCAATTTCTACTATAATTATACCGGAATGTTTTCCGGGAGCGCTCCATACGGGCGTGTTGACGAAGACGGATATTAAACTAATTTCCGTCACTGCGATACCCCGCGCTACAAAACTTATAAAAGCGCGGTAGAAGCAAACTATTTTAAGAACATTTTTGGAATAGAACACAATGTATCCGCCCGGGAGGGGAAATGGATATCGATTTGGAAGACGATTACACGACCGAGTCGCTGCTGACAAAAGAACCTCAGAAGCCCGCCCCCGCGCCTAAAAATCCCAAGCCCCAGAAGAAGCTGTCCCAGCAGGAAGTCTTCTTCCGCGCGGTATCGAACTATAGGAAGCAGAACTATGTCGAAACAGTCAACCTCCTCATCCCGTTCGTCGAGGAGTACGAATTCCACATCATGGCGCTGAAGCTCCTCGGGATCAGCCTGATCGAGACCGGGCGGTTGGAGGACGCGGCGGGTTACCTTCAATCGGCGTACAACCAGAACCGGAACGACTCCGAGACCCTGAACGCCCTCGCGTACCTCGAATTTATCAAGGGAACCAATGAGTCGGGTATCACCTACCTCCTCGACGCGCTTTACCTCGACGAGGAGAACGACAAGCTCAAGCGGAATCTCGAAAAGGTACGGGCGGCGGAAAATCCCGCGCTGTTCCTGAAGATGGGCAAGCCTTTCACGTTTTTATTTATCAAACTCCCCGACCAGCCCCCATTCCGCGAATTTATGGAGAAAGCCGCCGAGTTCGTCCGTAAGCCCGTCATGCGTTATCTGATTATCGGGGCGGTCGTCGCGCTGGTTGGAGTCGCGCTCTATTTCCTTTCACCGTCCATCGTTAACTGGCTCGAAGCGTACCGTATGGAACGCGGCGGGGCGTCGTTTACACAGGTCACCATCAAGGATATCGAGACGCTGGTCGCCGAGCGCGAAAACTATAAAATCCTGCTCAGCGAGGCTGAGGTCGAACAGAAATTCAATATGGTCAAGTACTACCTCGAGAATAAAGAGCGGAATAAGGCAGTCATCACGATCAATGAAATCCTCAATTCCAACGCGCACGAGCTGGTGAAGGAGCATGTCCTCATCCTGCAGAGCTTCATCCCCGACCCCGACCCCGACAGTCTCGGGTATATCCCCGACTGCCGCGAGGTGGTGAAACGCCCGCTCATCTATAAGGACGTGTACGTCAAATGGAACGGGACGGTCGCGAACCTCCAGCATAAGGGGCATGAAGAGACCGCGTTCGACCTGCTCATCAATTTCGTGGACGAGGGGGTTGTCGACGGGATCGCGCTCGTGACTATTCCCGGCTGGCTCGATATCCGCAATAAGGACAAGGTCGCCGTATACGGTACGGTCGCGGGTATCCAGATGGACAACCGTGTGGTCATCATCGGGGATCAGGTCGTCCCTATCGGAAAGCAGTAATATGGCGCGATTTTTAATCGAGAACTACGGGTGCCAGATGAACTCGGCGGAGGCAGACTCACTCCGCGCCCTCCTGATTGCGTCAGGGCACTCCGAGGAAACCGACCCCGCCCGCGCGGATATCGTCATCTTCAACACATGCAGCGTCCGTAAGACCGCCGAACAGCGTATCGTCGGAAGACTCGGATTTTACCGCGGCCTCAACCAGCAGAACGGCACGAAAATCCGTTCCGTCGTCATGGGGTGCATGTCCCGTTTCAGCGGGACGGAACTGCGCAGGAAATTTCCCGATATCGTCGGCCTCGTCTGGGGCACCTACCACAAGGAACAAATCATCCCCTACCTCGACCGGCTCGCGTCCGGTATCGCGATAAAAGAGGAGTACCTCGACTGGGACAGTTTCGACTTCCTCGAAGCGTCGCCGGAAGAGCAATTCCCGTTCAAGGCGTTTGTCCCGATCGCGCACGGGTGCGATAATTACTGTTCTTACTGTATCGTACCGCACGTTCGGGGGCACGAGGTACACCGCCCCGCCGGTGAAATTATGGAGAATATCGCCGAACTCGCGCGGAAGGGCGTGATGCAAATCTGCCTGCTCGGACAGAACGTTAATTCCTACCATGACGGCGGAATACGTTACCCGGAACTGCTCGCGAAAATCGCCGCCGAAAGCGGTATCCCGCGTATCACATTCCTGACGTCTCACCCGAAGGATTTCTCGAAGGAGCTCGCGCGGGTGATGTCGGAATACCCGAATATCATGCCGTTCCTGCACCTGCCGTTCCAGTCGGGGAGCGACCGTATCCTCGCGGCGATGAACCGGAAGTATACCGTCGCGGCGTATATGGAGAAAATCGGATGGGCGAAGGAAATCCCCGGCATCGCGCTATCGACCGATATACTGGTCGGGTTTCCCGGGGAGACCGACGGGGATTTCGAGGCAACGATGCGGATAGTCGAGGAAGTGCGTTTCCACGACGCGTATATGTACCGTTATAGCGCGCGCCCGGGCACCGCGGCCGAGAAACTCCCCGACCAGGTGCCGGAGAAAGTCAAGCTCGCCCGGCTCGCCCGGCTCATCCCGCGCCAGAAGGCTATCGGCCGCGAGTTACTGGAAACCCATACCGGGGAAGTCCATACCGCGCTACTCGATTCGGTCAGCAAGAAAAACCCCCATATCCTGTCCGGCAGAACGCATAATAATATTCAGGTATTCGTAAAGGGCGGCACGGAAATGATCGGGAAGATCGTGACCGTGAGATTCACCGGCGGATCTGGGATAGGAGTGAAGGGAGAAATGATATAGAATAATTTTGACTTTTTATTTATTCTCCTTAAAATGCTCATATGGGAGAAAATATGTATAATCAAAAAGATTTCAGTACCATCGCCCGGATGATTTATGAAAGAATGCCTAAGGCGAGGAAGATATATCTGTTCGGAAGCTATGCGCGCGGCGACGCAAAAGAAAACAGCGATATTGATATCGCAATTCTTTCCGATGAACAGATAGATAGAAAGGAAAAAATGATGCTCCTCGGTAATCTATGGAACGACATCGGCGCGAAGGGTTTTCCCGTCGAATTTATTATTAAAACTCTATCCGATTTTGAAGAAGAAAAATCCCTGCCCACATTATCGAAAATCATCGCCCGTGAAGGAATGCTCTTATGGCAAAAGACTTAGATTCAATCATCGAAAGATGGAAATACAAAGCGGATGTGGATATTAGAACTATCGAATCCCTTCTAGAAAACAATAGCGGAATTACGGAATCAGTCTGTTTTCACGCCCAACAGGCTGTGGAAAAATACCTGAAACTTTTTCTGGTCAGCCGGGAAATCACCCCTCCGAAAACCCACAATATTCGTCTGTTATTAAATGAATGCGAAACACTTCATTCGGACTTTTCGTCTTAAAAAGACGCCGCCGCGCTGACTGAATATGCGGTCGAAGCGCGTTATCCCGACGATTATTTCATACCGTCCGCGGATGAAGCCAACGAAGCCTACCGGACTGCGCTTAAAGTCAGGGATTTTGTATTATCCGTAATCTAAGTCCGCCCGATAAAAAACGGCATGCCTTCGCAGACATGCCGTTAAAAGGGATATATTGGGGGTTATTTTCGTAACGCCTCGGCGGGAGTCAGCCTCCCCGCGAAACGCGCGGGTATCATCGCCGCGAGAGGCGGAATAAATATCGAGACCATCAGCGACACCACAAAATCCGTCCACTTCGCGTCCACTCTCAGCACGCTCTCGATCGGGAATTCCATCCCCTTGTAAACATCGCCCATATCGAGCCCTACCGTACCGATGATGCTGATCGCGATAAACCCGACTATCGTACCGAGTATACCGCCGATCAGGCCCATATAGGCGCCTTCCAGCGTGAAATTATTAAAAAGGTCGCGCTGGGTCATCCCCATCGCCTTCAATGTGCCGATTTCCTGCATCCGTTCGAAAATAGCCATCATCATCGTATTGATAA
Organism: Brevinematales bacterium; assembly: GCA_013177895.1. GTDB lineage: Bacteria > Spirochaetota > Brevinematia > Brevinematales > GWF1-51-8 > GWF1-51-8. The sequence continues at coordinate 99,669 of JABLXV010000002.1, forward strand.
TCACGAACGACGCGAGGAAGAGGATGATCGCCTCGGCGAACACGAATATGATGCGCATCTGTTCCAGGAGGGAATAGAGAGGGCCGATGGATTCCTTATAATTCAAAGCCACCACCCCCGGCGGAAGTATCTTTTTTATCTCCGCCTGCACTTTTTCGGTCATATCCGTCTTCTTGGTGAAGACATATATTTCCGTAGTCGCGCCGAAAACCTTCAGCAGACGTTTCGCGTCCACGGAACTGAGGAAGAACACGTTGGCGTCGAACATATCGATCGTAGTTTTAAAGATACCCGTGACCGGAAGTTTGATAGCGTTCAACCCGCCCTCGGATGTCTTGGTCGCCATCAGTATTTCCTCGCCCATTCCGACACCCAGCTTTTTCGCGAGTCCCACTCCGATATATACGCCGGAATCTTCCAGCTTTCCCTCAACCAGTTTTTCGCCGAGTTTAAACTCGTTCGTCAGCAGGTTGATGCCCATCCCCATCGATTCCACCGTATTGTCATGATAGCTCAGGAGCAGTCCGAAGCGGATGCGCTCGTTCACATGGTCTACACCCTCTATCGCGTATATTTTTTGGATCAGTTCGTCGGACCCGTAGACCAGACTGTCCACCGGCATAAACCGTTCGCGTTTGACAAACTCCTCGGTGGTGATACGCACGTTACCGGTCTGGAAATTGACGAAGTTCTTGACAAAGTAATCCAGCATCCCGGAAATCATTCCCTGCGACATCATCACGATGAACGCCGCGAAGAAAATCGCCAATATAGTCAGAAAGGAACGTTTCTTATTCCGTAAAACATTCCTGAACGCGTATTTTACAAACATTTTTGCCTCCTCCTACTTTACCCGCAAACATTCCATCGGCTGCATCCGGGTTGTTTTCTTCGCCGGATAATAGCTGGCAAATAAACTCGCCAGTAACCCGATAAAGAACCCTTTGACAAACGACGCTATCTTCCACTCGGAACGGAACACCCCGGCTATTGCGATACCCAGGTCCCTGTCGCCCATCATCTGATTAAGATCCATCCCGACGGCAACCATATACCAGTTGATGAGGATTGCGATAATCACTCCGAGTATTCCGCCCATGACGCCGATCAGGCCGCCCTCGATAAGAAACAGCCTATGCACCTGCTTGTCGGTCATCCCGAGCGCCTTGAGCGTGCCGATCTCGCGCTGTTTCTCGTATACCGACATCAGCATCGTATTGATGATACCGACCAGCGCGATAATGATCACAAACAGGACGATAATCCCGGTGAATTTACTCTTCATCTGCGAAACAAGTATCGTATGCTCGGCGGCTTTCTTCCAGTCCACGATATTCAACGCCGGGAACATTTTTTGCAGTTCCGCCGTATATAAGGGCACTTTATCGACATCGCCGGTCTTTACCGACATATCGGTCGCCCCGTCGACGCCGTACAGGGAGAGCACCTCGTGGATATCGAGATACACCGAGCCGGAGTTCACGCTGGGATCGCCCGAGCTCAGAAGCCCGGTGATCTGCTTCTCGATCGAGACATACGCGCCCTGTTTCTTCCTGAAGGATAGATAGACGAAATCCCCCACCTTCAGTTCAAGGTCTTTGGCAAGGGTCGCCCCAATCAGGAGTCCGTCCTTATTATACGCTCCCTCCGAGATAAAATTGGTGAGCGAGTACACGGTCGCGTCCCTGTCGAAGTCGATACCGGTAATCACTACCGGGAGGGAGTCCCGCATATTATCCACTTCGCCGAGGAAAAGCGCCCTCGCGGTCACACCCTTCACGTAGGGCTGTTTCGCGATCTCGTTCACGATGCTCTCGTAATTGACGATCAGGTTCGACAGCTCGTAAGGTTTTTCCTCAGTGAAAGCGGCACTATGAATCTTGATATGCCCGGTTTGCAGATCGATGATGTTCCTGAACGACATGGTTTCCATACCGGCCAGCATGCACTCGATAATGATATACATACCGATCCCGACACCGAGTATCATAAATGTCAAAATCGTGCGCCGGGTAGCGCGTTTAATATTCGCCATCGCTAATTTAATAATATACTTCATTTTTCCTCCTTATTGTCTCACCCGGAGACATTCCATCGGCTGCATGCGGGAAGTCTTCTTCGCGGGGTAATAACTCGCGGCCATACTGGAAACTATGCCCAGCGCCATCCCCCATAGATACGGGCTTATCATCCATTCCGATTTAATCACACCCGCCGGAATACCCGCTCCAAGGTCGCCTTTTCCCCACATCGCGAGGAAATCTATCCCCACTTCCGCAGGGAACCAGTTGATTATCACTCCCAGTACGACTCCGCAGATACCGCCGAGAAATCCGATGATCGCGCCTTCTATCACGAAGAGCCTCATTACCTCGGCGTCGGTCATCCCCATCGCCTTCAACGTGCCGATCTCGCGCTGTTTCTCATAGACGGACATCAGCATCGTATTGATAATTCCCACAAGCGCGATGATAATTATGAAGAGGATTATCACCCCGTCGAACTTCCGCTCCATCTCCATCATCTGGATAGTCTGCTGCGCGGCTTCCTTCCAATTCTCCACTTTCAGATCAGGAAACGCCTCTTTCAGTTCGGCGGCATATTCCGCGGACTTATTGACGTCGCCGGTTTTTACGCCTATCTCCGTCACCCCGTTTACGCCGTATAACGATAACGTTTCGCCCAAGTCGAGAAATACCGAGCCGTTATTCACCGCAGGATCCGAGGTATTTAAAAGTCCCGTAATTTGCTTCTCGATAGATACATAGGCGCCCTGCTGCTTCCGAAGCGATATATAGCAGTAGTCGCCGACCTTGAGTCCCAGATCGCCGGCAAGTGTTTTCCCGATCAGTATTCCGTCTTTATTATACGTCCCATCGACCAGATAGTTCGTAAGATTATAGACCTTCGGGTCCCGCTCGAAGTCGATACCCACAACCACGACCGCGAGTGCGTCCCTCATATTATCCAGTTCGCCGAGGAATTGCACGCGCGCCGTCGCTCCGGTCACATACGGCTTCGCGGAAATCTTATCCAGCGCCGTTTCATAGTTATCGATCAGATTTGACAAGACATACGGTTTTTCGTCCGAGAAATTTTTATCATGTATCTTGACATGCCCTGTCTGGAAATTGATCAGGTTATCGAACGACGAATTTTCAAACCCGGTGATAAAGCTTTCGAGAAATATATAAAGAGAGATACCGAACCCGAGCACCAGAAACGTCAGCACTGTCCGCCGGGTCGCGCGCCTGATATTTGCTATCGCCAGTTTCATTAAATACTTCATACTCGACTCCCAGGGGCTTATTGTACGATCTTTCCATCCCGGAGCATTACCAGACGTTTCGCATGCTCCATAATCAGTTTATCGTGCGTCGAGAAGACGAAGGTGACCCCGTCCTCCTGGTTCATTTCCTTCATTATATCCACAATCCCCTCGCCCGTCTTGGAATCGAGGTTCGCGGTAGGCTCGTCGGCAAGAATCATTTTAGGCTTCTTGATAATCGCGCGCGCGATAGAGACACGCTGCTGCTGTCCGCCGGAAAGTTCCGCGGGCATACGATTTTCCAGCCCCTCGAGGCCGACCCGTTTCAGCGTACCCAGCACCATATCCTTGATCTCCGCGTCGCTGTACTTCTTGAGGAGCTTCAACGGAAGCTCGACATTCTCGAACACGGTCAGCACGGGAATCAGGTTGTATGTCTGGAATATGAAGCCGAAGTAATCGCGTCTCAGGTGCGCCAGTTCGTCGGGCTTCTTCCCGAGCAGGTCGATCCCGTCGAGCACCACCGCGCCGCTGTCCGCGCTGTCGATACACCCGATGATATTCAGCAACGTGGTCTTACCGGAGCCGCTCGGCCCGGCCAACGCCACAAACTCGCTCTTATCGATACTCAGGTTGATATCGTACAGCGCCTGAAAATCCACTTTTCCCGAATGGTAAATCTTATTGATATTCTTAATCTCTAAAAGCATGATAGCCTCCTATAATTTCGCTTCGATGCGCCCTAAAATGCTGTACTCGCCGTTTTTCGCGGGCGCGAATTCAGATTGATCGCCGCCCCACGGGATACCCGCGAGAGCCGAAACAGTCAATCCGTCACTGAGTAAATACTTGATCTGCGGCATCACAAGCCCGCTCCCGTCGATCAGGTTGAAAAACCCGTCGAACTGTATGCTCAGGAACTCGTCGAACACGACCGCGATATCCGCGAACGCGTAGTACTTCGCGTTGAAGTACTTATCCTGCTTGGAGAAGTAATTATACTTGTCCGTACTCTCCGCGCCGTATTCGTCGTAGTAGAACACGAACGTCAGTATCAGTTTATTCTCGAAGAAGCTGTAATCGATGCCGATATTCGCCTCGTTGAAACTGTTCGTGCCGTAGTCGTCGAAATGGTACGCCCATGCGCCGTTTATACCGATTTCCAGATCGCCCTTGAAGTACAACCCGGTCACATTCCGGTTCCACATCTTCCGGTTATAGAGCGCCCCGAGGTCGAATGTGCCGAGATGGGTATAGAGACTCAGTCCGCCGCCGGAGTTGGACAGCTCGATATCCGGGCGGATGTATATCTTCAACCCGGACAGGTCGTCGAGCGGCGGCTCCCATGTCAGCGCGACCATCCCTTCGAGGTCGTAGTTCAGGTCGGTAAAATTCACGTTCTTGACCATCTCGAACGGGTTAAACATCCCGCGGATGCCTTAGTTCATGTACGTCTTACCGGCCGTGATGGGGCCA
>JABLXV010000003.1 GCA_013177895.1 Brevinematales bacterium
GAAGCCCCGCTCTTCCCTGATTTTATGGAATAGGATATTAAAAGGAGATCGTATGAATATTATTTATCATGTCAATCAAAAAAGGAATAGGTACAGGGATATTGTGTTTATTTCATCTTTCACAGTATGTGATTCTATCTCCGGTATCGGTTACGGAACTAACCGTTATCATACCATTGATTTACCGGAAGAATACGAGAACTATAAAGAAGCGCATATGCTATGCGAAGAAGGAAGCGGAGAGGATTACCGGTACGGAAGAGTTTCTTAAAATAATCGGAAAATGATATTCATATCTCGCGGACTGTTATCATTTATAATACTTACAGGAGCGAGGGTATGACGAAAGATTTTAGAACGTCCGTAAACGAAGCTGTGAAGGCTTCCAGAGTATCAGGGAAGAAGGATAAGCCCGTCATTACGATGAGCGTGGCGAAGTTTCTCCACTGTGTATACCGGCAAGGTTTTGTTTCAGGTAAAAACACCATGCTCGATAAGGGCGTATGGGTTAAGGATGGATGGAAATACAATTTCCGACCATACCTCAAGAAGTTCATTATGAAGCAAACCGGATTATGGGATGAGCTCTTCGCCCCGTCGAAAGCATATCTCTACCGCGCGATCGCCGGGCACATCGAAGCCGCGCTCGAAGTCGGAGCGTAAAAGAAAAGGATTTTAAGACAAGAGGCAGGTTCAATACTGCCTCTTTTTATTTTCAAATCTCCCCGCCTGTTACCCTGTAAAAGGATAAGGGAGGATTTTATGTTTCTCATGGGAGATGAAGCAAGAATATTCTACGCGATGGCATTGATGGGTAAAACAGAAACGGAAGAACGGGTAAGGGGATTTTACTTCCTTCCGTCCGGCGATGTTGTCGCTTTCGATTTCAACGCCGGTAAACTCTACACCGACAGTTTCCAAAGAAAAGTCAAAGCCCTCGAATGGTTAAACGTATAAAAATATTCCATAAAGGAGAGCAAGGTATGATTGAGAGAACGTTTATCGTGAGGAAAAGATTTTGTCAGGACGGATCATCCGATCTCGTGAAGACTTTCAAGTCGTTCGATGAAATGAAAAATTTCCTCATCGAACATAATATCAAAAAGTGGCGCGTCAATATCTTCATGCTCGCTGAGCGTGTCCGTAAGGGAATAGTCGTGGACTTCGATTATTTCCAGCTTAAAAACGTGTCCTGGAACCGCCAGTCCTGCCCCGCCAGAACCGCATAAAAGGTTTTTAAAGGAATATCAATAAGGAGTCCGTATGCGGAACGGTTAAGTTTAACCCCGGAGATCGTCCGGGGTTTTTCTTATCTCTTGCCATGTTATTGATAAAATGAATAAAGGAGCTGGTATGGATATTAATATGAATAACCAGATGTTCGAGTTTCAATTATCCCGGATCACCGGATTGAAGGGAGTACAGCTTCAGGTTATGATCAGCCAAGTCCTCGCGGCGTTCGCCTATTCTTTCGGAATGAACGACGAAGCCCTGACACTTGAAAAACAGTCCGCTCAAGTGAAAACTATCGACTTCTTTAGGAAAAACAATTACAGAGCGTTTAGTAACAACTGACAAAGACTTCCCCGGAGAAATCCGGGGATATCTTTTATATCTCCGCGACTGTTAGTATACAAATACAGTACAGAGGGGTTTTCCATGAATAAGACTCAATACGCGGTATGGGTAGAAAATTCGCATAAGGCGAGCGAAAAACAAGTCTTTAATCGTTTCGTGTTTATCCTTTCAAGCGATACCGAAGCCGAGGAAGTATGCAGTTATCTCAACCGCATGAGAATTGAAGAAAACGGTTATACCCACCATTATTATTTTGAACCCGCAGAGCTCACCGAACCTAAAATTTATGTACCGGAGTATTATCACCGAGTCCGCCCGTAATGCTGTCATTATCTTTTTGAAAGAGGAGGATATATGATTTACTGTCAAGAGGAGAGGATTATTCACACAAGACGCCGTACTCATGCCGAAGTCGTCCGCTGGATTAACGAACACAAATATGACCGCGCTGTCTATTGTGTCGAAAGTGAGTATTCCAAAAGAGGAACCCTGGAGCACCTCGCGGTCGAATACCGGAAAATTCCGGTTATGAATTCTCCCGTGTTCGCTTTCTGATATCTTACCCCGGATGATCTCCGGGGTTTTTTATTTTTAAATCTCCCCGCCTGTTATATGTATGAAAGCGGAAATATTAACTTACAGACCGCAGGAGTAAATCTTAAATAGGTTCTCCAACCTGACGTAAGAAATAACCCCGCTTCCAGATTACGGCAGTCCGGTCCCTCGGCTTCGGCTCGGGATCGACGCCGGGAGAGTTTTTCCGGTTTCTCTCTTTCAAGGTGAAAAAATCGGTTTATTATAATCATTACGTTATCCGCCTTTTAGGTATGGAGCGTTTTTGATCGGCGAAGTTTTGAAAGCCGGAGTCCGTTAATCTCCGGTATCCTTTTCACCGTAGTCTAATTTGGCAGGACACGGGAGTTTGAATCCCGAATGTGAAGGTTCGAGTCCTTCCGGTGAATATTTGCGACGGTAGCCAAGAGGTTAAGGCAACAGACTGCAAATCTGTTATTCATGGGTTCAATCCCCATTCGTCGCTAAGGAAATCCGACCGTGTTCATGCTAAACGGCAACGGCTATCGGGGCGCAGGGGATCGCGCCAGTTCCCACCGGTAGAAAAACGGAGAATGTACATTCTCCGGAGAAACATGAGATAGCGGGTAACAGGTGTGATTAGGCTCTACCTGTCCCGCTATTTTTATTTTATCAGGAAAGGGTATTAAAAAGGGAATCTTACCGGAAATCTCAATCTCATGCCTTGTTATCTATTATGCAAGGAGGATACAATGAAGAATATCCACGGAGAAACGGTATGGAACATTGCCGTAAGAGTAGAGGGTAACGACCTTCTTGAGGTCCGTGTCATTAACGATGTTACCGAAGTCAAAAGGACGGACTCTTTCCTTCTCGCGTGGCCGGTCAATCCTGATAATAACAGTAAGACCGGTATCGCTGAGATGATCTGCGGTAAGCGCGGCTGGAATAACAAGGTCGCAATGGCAGCGTAAATATAAAACCCCCTCTCCTCTTTCTTTCAGTATAACCCCGCAAGGAAAGCGGGGTTTTTTATTTATCTTTTTAATAATCGTCAATCGTCGCGTGCCGGGAGATATAATACCCCTATCCATAGAAACTTTCACTCATATATCCATAATTTTACCCTTTTTTACACATCTTTTAGATCATTCACTATCACACCACAAGACCATATTTCACACTTTACTCTATCAAATAATACATATTCCCATAGATAATTTTACTACTCAATATGAATACTAAACCCAATACACGCAATTCCAGCATAGTACCTTAACCCATGCAAATTATTCAGTACACAGGTTAAAGGTACTTTGCTACAAATGCTATAGATGGCATTAATGCCATAGGTAACGCTCTGCACAGTTCCCGTACATCGATATGGGTAAAAAAGCATTACATTTCTCATAATTCATTGTTATATTATACTGTTAGAACGCACATTATTTTACCCATCCCGATATTTTCATCTTTAAGAATATTTCTCTTTATTTTATGCACAACCTATTGACATTATTATATTTATGCGGTAAAATCTATCTTAACCAGAATATGGTAAAGCATGATTTCTTGCTTACCATAATACTTTTTATGTGATTTATAACTCTTTATATAGCTATAACTTATAAATATAAGAAATATGGTATTTCAGGAGTAATATTTATGCCTAATAATGACGCGGGAGATTTAAAAAGAAAAGTGTCTCATCATGTTCTTTTTACCAAAGAAGAAGACCTGAATCTAAAAATGGTCAGGGTTAATTTGGCAAAAAAGAACTATGTTTTTAGTTCAATGAGTAATATGCTTCGTTTTTTAATTCTTCGCGGTATCGATTTTATGGATAAAGATATGGATATCCAGAAGGAAGAAGATAAAAGATTGGTAGATTATAAAACACTTCTTATGAGTGTCGAAAGCATGAAAGACAGTATTATTGATCTTACGGAAAAATTTAAAAAATTGAATATCGGCGTCCAGGACGTATTGAGTACGCGCAAATGATTTCAATACTTTTTCAATGAATACAAGATCGGTATTTGTTATTATTAATAACTACAGTTCTGTTAATATTAACAGAACCCAATAGTATCATTGATATTTCAATGATTACGTTACTATTGATATCGTGTTATTATTAAATTTTGTATCTATTGAATTATGTATTCATTGATTTTGTGATTATTGATACTATTCGGAGAAGATGATGGTTAAGGTTAATAATGGCTACAAAGACCTGAAGGAATACATTGATCTCGCTTCTGATGTAGAAACCAAAGATATTGTTGAAACCATTCGTGAGCGTAAGAATGAGATTATGAAAACCGCAAAGACGGAAGGGCGTAAAGTGAAGAACGGATATTTTGAAATATCCTTTGCTCCGGATAAAACCGTATCGATCGCGGCATTGGCCGCTGATGAAATTTTCATAAACGAGAAGATAGTCAAGGCTCATCATAACGCGGTCAGCGTTGTCTATGACTATCTTAGTAAAAATCTTTCTTATTGCAAAGATGGCGGAAGTTATATAAAAGCGGAGAGTATTGAAGCATACCGGATCGAACACTTCCGAAGCCGGGAGAACGATCCCCATATTCACACTCATTATGTCATTATGAATGAAGTCAATAATTCCGGAGTAAAACGCGCCGTGTCCAGGGGGTTCTATGATGAACTCTCTCTTGACCGGATGTATAATCATCAGTTGAATTACGAACTTCATAAAGCCGGTATAAATTCCTACATGGATAACGGGATTACTAAAATCAAAGGAATATCCGATAATGCGCAAATATACTTCTCAAAGTCAAAATTAAAAATGGATCTTCTCGGCCTTGAGTACGCGGAGAATAATATCGGGGACGAACTTACCGAGGGCGCTGCGGGGCGCATAAACGCACTGAGTTATGTGATGAATAAATCGGATAAATCCCTTACTCATTTATCGGATTTAAAGGAAGTATGGAATAAGGAGTACGCTGACCTTGCCGCGCAGGGTGAAGTGAAAAACGCTTATCTTTTAAAGCCCCAATCAAAACGATCTACTGACGAGATAAAACATCCTTTTTCCGGTGGACGGGAACTTGAAGATATTAATAATGTGGTCAGTCTTGCGATTAAAAATGTAGTGGACCGGCATAGTGTTTTTACTTTGGATAACGTTTTAGAAAGCGTCCGCAAAATATCTGAAGATGTGACAAAAACACCTTACGATATGAAACTGGTCGAGGAGGTGTTGAGTCGTAAGGGTCTTCGCATTGTGGATTATGCGACAAAGAATATCCGGGATTCTTTAATCACTTATCCGTTGTATACCACGTTCGAGGAATGTAAAAAAGAGAAGGATATCATAAACTCGATCAATCTTTTTAAGAAGGGTGAAAGTAAAATATTCATTGAGGAAGATGGGAAAGGGATTCCTGCTAAACTAAAATCATTCATTGATGAGTACAATAAATACTTTTACGATACATTCGGGAAAAGGGAATACCTGAACAAAGGGCAGAGGATGGCGCTAAAAGGCATTCTTTCTAAAGAGAAGTTTTGCGTAATGATCGGGGACGCTGGAACCGGTAAGACTAAACTGATGAACGCGCTTAAATATATATCAGAGAAAAACGGATGGGTGATCGACGGCCTTGCGCATACCGGAGAAGCCTCGAAAGAATTAAGGTATCAGGGTATTGCGGCTCAAACAGTAGATTCTTTCCTTCATCAATATAAACACGCCGATGCAGATGTTTTATCGAAAGTATTGAATAACGAAAAACGAATACTGATAATTGATGAAGCGAGCTTTATTCCGAATAACACGTTTCTTACTTTGATGGAAAAAGCGCAGGCGATGGGTTACGAAAAAATCGTGGTCGTGGGAGATTATAAACAGTTGACGGCCATAAAATCCGGGAATCCTTTCCTTGTTTCAATATACAATACTGGTACAGATAAACTTCTTCGTCTTTCCCAGATCATGCGCCAGGAACAAAACTCGATGTACGCCGAGATGACAAAATACATGGCGGATATCAATAATCTCAACATTCAGGATTTTATTAAAAAGATTGAAAAAATGGGTATTTATTACAAAACGGAAGGCAGTACCGAAGATGGCGAACGTAATTTGAAAGACGCTTGGTCGGTCGTCGATAAGTTCAACGAAATACGGAATAAAAAAGGACAGATTGACACTGTGCTTATTACCAAGACTCACAAAGATAAAGACCTTCTAAATGCTTTTGTGAGACAGACGCTTAAAGAGACGGATGAACTTCTTGAAAGCGGTCTTTCTGCTACGGTATACCGTCCGGTCGATATGACTATTGTTGATGTTTGCAGCATGAAAAGTTATTCTAACGGAATGAAACTCATTTTTCAGAATAACACTTTAGGTATTGAGCGCGGATCGATCGGTATTGTAAAACGTGTTGACGATGAGTTAGGGATTATGGATATCGAGTTTTATAAAGACGGCGTTTACAGCCAGCGTCGCTTAAATCGTAAAGACTTACTTCATATTGAGGACGTTCAGGTTTATGAAAATCGGCAGCTCGCACTCGGGTTGGGTGACATAATCATGTTTCTTAAAAATGAAAAAAAACTCGGTCTTGTCAATGGAGATACTGGCGTGATAGAAGCGGTCGAGAAAGATGAAAAGAACGGCTTTTATATCTCGGTCCATGTTCCTGGAAAGAAGAATACTGTAAAGATTAATCTGGATAGCCTGTATAACTATAATTTTTTCGATTACGGATATGCCAGTACGATTATGAAAACCCAGGGTAAAAGTATCAATAAGGTTATTCTGTATCTTCCCAGCGACGGGTATTATAACTACAATGATCTTTATGTCGCGTTCAGCCGCGGCCGGGAAGAGATACATATATTTACCGACGATATCGATAAACTCATGTACAACCTTCAGAAAGTCTACCTCAAGGAGAGTATTTTACTGACACGTTTATCCGGGAAAAAATCAGAGTATCTCCAAAAAGAAGCAGATCGCTTGTGCGGTCTATATGAAGTTCAGGCGGAGGAAGGTAAACTTAAATACAAAGACCTTGTTCCTTTAATTGAAAAAGAGATTTTCAAAAAGATTAAAGACGGTGATATATCCCACAGTTTTCGCCGGAATTTTGAAGATCGTGAAATGATACTGGATAGATTATTCAAAGAACGGGTGCAAGAAGTCGCAAAGCCGGAAGTGCCTCAACCGAAACAGGGTATGCAAGAAAAGAAAAGGGATGTTTCGGAACAGGCTACTATTGATAAAAAGATAAACTTGAAACCTAATTTTATTTCTTAATGAATATCAATAGTTACAGATTCTATTGAATAATGACGGTATTATTAATAATAACAGTTTTAATGATTACGCCGTAACTATTGATATGTATTCATTGATATCTGTAGTTATTGAAATTATACTTATTGATTGTATTCATTGATTTCTGTTACTATTGAATACTGTTATCATTGATTAGGAATGTTTTTTACGCTTCTGTTATTATTGAATACAAGGAGTCGGATATGGATGATAAATCTCTTTTAGTTCATTATGAACAGATCAACCAGTTACTGAAGACTGGTTTGGAATTTTCGCGGATAAGCGAGAAATACCTGAAAAGATCGAGAGCGTTAAACGACATCTCTTTTTATTATGAAATACTACGCGGACATAAAGACATTGAAAAACTGATCCCTAAAACCTTATTCTTACACGGCTATGACCCTCGGGATTGGAACGAGTTAAAAAAGGAAACTCTTCATTACATCATCGATCACTTAGAGGATTATGATTTTGTTTATGATCCTGATTTAGCTAATCCGGACCCAGATAAAACGCCCGCGGCGATTTTTATGAAAATAATCCAGAACGCGGTAATGAACGCATATATCCGTCTTATGATCGATATGGGAGATACCGCTATCAATCTCGTTCGCGTCGGAACTGTATTTATGAACGCCGATGATGTAACAAAGCATTGTTTTATCTGCGGTGCCCCGGGAACGGGGAAAACCCTTTTACTCCGAGATATTATATTTCAGTATAAAGGTCATCATAATATGATTATTTACGATTTTAAAGGTGACTTTACAAATATATTTTATGAAGACGGCCTTGACTATATATTCAATCCTCTTGATGACAGGTGTTTGAACTGGAATATATTTGACGAAATTGCGAAACAAACCGGCATTGAAAGAGAAACGTTAATCGATTCAATTACACATTCTTTGATCCCGGATATCAACGATAAGCGTGATGCGTTCTGGCGCGAAGGCGCAAGGGTTATCCTTCGCGGTATCATCAATTTCATCGATCAATACCTCCCGGATTTCTTGAAGAATAACGGGACGGTATACTATTATCTTACTAAAAACTATGTCGAATTATCCGTTATTATTCGGGAAGTTGAACCTTTATCGAGGCAGTTTCTTTCAAAAGATATGCCCGAAACCACCCAGGGGATAATGGCTGTTTTGACGCAGTACGCCACTCCGTTTCGGATATTCGCAAAGATTGGTTTCGGGTGTTTAGAGGAAGCATACACCGGCGCGCTTGATAAACTGCTCTTTGAGCGGTACACGGACTGGTTCTCTTTAAAATCCAGAAACGATATAAAGGAATTGGAAACAGAGTTCTATAACGATATTCACAACATTATCTACCATGACGACGGTTCGGAAAATAAAAAGAATAGTTCCGAAAAAGCACATACCGATAAGTTAAAGTACAATAAGATACTCGACAGTTATATCCGCGGAAAGGAAAGATTCACTATTTACGATTGGGTACATGGTTGCGATAATCCTGGGAAAAAATCGACGATATTCATCACTTCCATTTCTACACAGGAAGCGTCGCTTAAACCTCTTTTATCGTTGTTTATCGAATTACTGGTAAAGGAAACCCTTGCTCTCGAAGAAAATCTTTCCCGGAGAATGTTTTTTATTCTCGATGAACTCGGAACTTTACAAAAACTCGATAAATTGATATCCGCATTGAATCAGGGTAGATCGAAAGGTATGTCGGTTTATATCGCAATACAGGATTTTGGACAGCTTGACGATATCTACGGCGAACATCATACAAAGTCTATTATTAATAACTGTAACACAAAATGCGTATTTGCAGTTACGGAGCCGCGTACTTCTCGTTTCTTTGAAGAGATGTTCGGACGTAGTGAAATCATGCAGAGACGTTCGACGGTAAGTTTCAGCGGATCGGTAGGCCAATGGCAGGTGGGTACGAGTATTGATATAAAAGAAAAACAGGCGGTTCCCGCTGATAAGATATCTTCGCAGGAAACATATTTCTTCTATTTTACCAGCAGTATTACTAAAGATGTCGTGGTACATGCGAATATCGTCGTGGATGCGGAGCATCATAAACTTGCTCAATTACGGAAAAAAGAAAAAGAAAAGTATCCTGTTTATGTTGCATTTAATTATCAGGAAAAAGAAGATATCAACAGCCTTAATAACTACCTGAATGATCTTAGTTTTTCGATCATCGGAGAAAAGATTGCTGGCGAACAGGAACTAAAAGATAAAAAGGCGGAAAAGAAGCATTATGAAGAAGAGCTTAATTCTTTGAATTCGGATATCGATGAATATACAACCCGTATTGACAGCGCAAAGGGTTTATTGGCGGATCTTAAAAAGGAAAAAGACGATAAAATGAAAGAACATGACGAATTGGAGAAATATATCGAGTCGATCGAACGGGTGAACGCGAAAATGAAAGCAGAGGTGAATAATATGCAAAAGGGCGGTCCGAAAAAAGAGTAAAGAAAGCCTTGTTTGTATTTTAACGTTTCATTTTATGGATAAAAAAAATTAGAATCTATATAATTGTTATTACTCATAGGAGGAAATAAATCAATGGACAGAAAATTCTTTTTTGATGCAGGACGCGACGATCTTCTCAAGCAGAAATCTTACATTGAAGCACTTGGATTGCGTAAGTATGTCGAAAAAAGACTTTTGCCTGAAGTTATGGGGTATAATACCCAGAAAGGCAAGGAGTATGTCAACCGCTGGGTTGCTCTATACCTGATGAAAAAGTTTGAGGAAAAGCACGATCTTCTTATGCCGTTCGTATCGCTTCCGATTATTTCGTACCAGTTGTTTCCGGAATACATATTCGGGGAAGCTGAAGCAAAGATGCTGAAACATATCACTTTGTCGAAGTATTCGGATAAATTGTGCCCGATATGCGGCGCGCCGATCGATGAAGATTCTGAACTTCTTCCCGCTTTTCATTTTGATCTTGTCGATAAGGGTCTTGAATTGAATAGTATCAAGGATGATGAAGTCGTAGAGTATTACTACGATATCAGAATGGACAATCTTGCTCTTGTTTGTTCTAACTGTATGTACACCATTTTTACCGAAATGGGGGATGACAGGATTGCACAGGGTAAACTTACTGAAGAAAAGATGAAGGATCATTTCTTACGGATGAACCCCGGCGTTAAAATCACGGATGATGATTACTCCGGTTATCGCCAGCTTGCTTCGATACTGTCATACCTCGGCCATCAGACTATTCCTTTTATAGACTTTGGGCGGTATGAAAAGTTTGTTAATTACAAGATGTTTGACTTCATCCGTTCTTCATATTATACCGATCTGGAAGAAGTAGTCGGTAAAGATTTATCGGACGTCTCTTCTTCTACAAATACCGCTGAACTTCAGGAAGCTGAAAAGGATTTCGAGTTTATGATTAACGGACTGATCGATACACTTGATAAAGATGAAAACGGAAAGTATGTTTTTACTGAAGAAGAAGAACATCTTCTCCGTAATGGTATCGGGGATTTGTTCGAGAAACATACTGATAAATTCATCGAAGTTTTCCGTAATAAAACAGCGGAACAAGATGAAAATATCTCGGAAGAATAAGGAGGATATATGTCCAGAATGATAAATATATCGGGTAGAGTTGAGAAAAAGTCGCCGGAAAATGTCTTTGACGGCTTGGATGAATGTCCTATTTCCGAACGGGAACATTTTATTAATCGAGTTGTCTTTTCCTTGATTCCTGATAACGATGAAAGAAATAAAGTGTTTTACGAAATGGCACGGCAGACATTTGAAGGAGTTCTCAAGCATATTTTTACTTCTATGCCGGGATATCTTTGGAATAACGGTACGGTGTATTTCCTACTCAACAAGACTCCGAATGAACTTGGAAAACTGATAAAAAACACCGCACCTTTAGCGGCTGATTATCTTTCTCGTGATAATATTACTCTGCAAAGCGTGTTGGCGATATTGAGCTCGGTTAAATCTGAATTTGAATATGATCCGGTTAATCCGGCACTCTATCAATGAGGTATTTTGAATGGATAACAACGTAAAAAGGTTTATGAACAATGACCCGCTTCATTTTTTCGAGAAGTTTCGTTTCCCCGAGACGAAAATTAAATACCGCCAGGGTTCGACTTATGGGTCAAAAGATGTTCTTTGTTATGCTTACATTGAAAGCGATACCTATGTTTCTACGCTGAACGAAATATTGGGTCCGCAGAATTGGAGTATCGTAAATCAAGAAGTTTATCCTTCCCCTTTAAATGGTACTATTCTTTATTCCGTCAGTATTACCGCTGAATTTAATATTGACGGGAATATTGTAAGACGCGGTAACGTCGGGGATAATGCGGGTTCCGTTAAGACTGCTTTCACCAGCGCGTTTAAGCGTACCTGCGAGATGCTCGGACTCGGGCAGTATCTCAACGATATGACTTTGGCTTTTCCGGGTGAACTGTCTATGGCTCCCGGCGACAACAAAAAAAGAATGTATCCGGTTATCGATGGGTATGTGGTATACCCCGGCGACCTGAATACCGCGATCCACGATTTCTTAATCCGCTCCAAAGCGGCGTAAGGTGTAGTAATGTTTTACCTGAAAAATGATAATACAACAGAAGAAAAGAGGATAATATAAAGGCGGAAATATGTTTGATATGAAATTTAGTGGTAATTTTAAGAATAAGTTTGCGCTCCGGATTATTGAAGTATTGACTTTCAGTATCAGCGCTTACCTTACAATATCTCTATTCATTTTTCTTCTGGGCGAGACCACCAGCTTATTTGTTCCTATTGTCTGCGCGGTAGTCGTGGATACTGTAAAGGGTTTTACATTTTACAGCTTGCTCCGGATGAAAAAAATCGGGTATAAAACACTTTCAGTTGGTTTTATATTCGTTTCCATACTTTTTGTGGGCGCAATGTTTTTTTCACTCATCGCTTCCGCCGGTTATATCCTTCAAAATATATCCGCCGACGATTATATGGCGGCGAATAAATCCGGCCTGATCGTCTCGTATGAGGATGAAATCAAGATTAAGCAGGATAAAATCAATAACCTTAAAGCTAATACCATGATGTACAAAGAAGATTATAAGAATGGTAAAATAGAGCAAAAAGATTATCTCTTGCAGGAAAAATTAAACCTCAATAATATCGAGAAAATCAATAAGGAAATATCCGAGTTAAAAAATAAGAAAGATGTTTATATGACGACACTTGAAACTAACAGTCAGCTTGATATTAAAAAGGGCAATAACGTGTTCGTCAAACTCTCGGAAGGTTTTAATTCTCTGGGTTTGAACACATCTTCAGAGGGGATACGCATATTCTTGCTCGCGCTATTTTCTTTTATCATCGAATGCGGTTTCTTGTTCACAATGTACATTGATATCATCGGAAAGAAGAAACTATTCGGTGAAAAAGAACCTGATAGTACGATGAATGAAAATAATCCTTTATTATCCAAACTTCCGGCGGAAAACATCAAACCGAGGATAATTCAGGAAAGTCGCAGAAAAGAATCTACCGTCCGGGTAAGTCAGATTACGGATAAGGAACTGTTCTTAAAATTTGTCATCGACCTGTATAACGGCGAGGATAAACCGGCAAAACTTCAATCCGATAACGATATGAGGGATAAAGGATTCCCTGCGCGTATGGTACGAGAGTATAAAATGCTCATGAAAGATATCGTGATCAAAGACCCGATCACCGGTATCAAGAAGAGTATTATTAAAGTAAATGCTGGCTGGATGGGTATCGAACCTCTTGTTTCACTTTCTGAATTGACCGATTTTATCAAAGACGACAGTTTCTCTTTAGATATCAAGGATGGGAAATTAATAGCTTATCCCACCTCGTCTTATCCCTTAAATGGAAATGATAGCCCGGTCAATAATTCGGAGAGTGATTATCTTCCTGATGGAACAAAAAATAATCCGGAGATAGCGCGTTATTTTCCGGGTATAAAAGATAGGGTACTGAAAAACTAATTTATGGAGGAATGAATGAAAGACCGCGCGATTGCTGAAGAACTTCTTAATCTAATTAAAGAAAACATCAAAACGAAATACCTTGACAGCAATGACGTATACTATTTGACCGAGGAGTTGCGAAATAATAAGGATAACGACTTGTTGATCAAGTCTCTCTATACGCTTTATCCTTTCTTGGTCTATCAGGAAAACCTGAATAAGATAGAGAACGATACGGCGTTAAAAGAATATATTGAAAAGGAAGGTTGTGATACAACCGATCCTTTCAGCGTATTTTTACACGCTACGGTCTTTTATTTCGATAATAAAAAGAGTTTATACCGGCAAAGGATACACGATATCCTGAAAGACAGCCGGTTCATATCTGAGGAAAACCTTCCCCAGGTGATCGCGGCGTATATCGGGAAGAATTGCACTTTAGACGAATTACACTTTAACGACCTGGAGTCCTTGTGTAATTTCCTTGAAAAGACTGATAAGTATATGATGAGCATGAGATTCAAGTCTAAAACTTTCGAGAAAGGGGTAAAAGACGCGCCGTTTATGGAAAAGTTGCTCATGCTGATGTCTACATTTTCTAAAGATACGAAAGATAAGGAGTAAAGGCATGAAAAAGGGTACCACAACAAAAAAAGAGTATGACTATAAGCAATTTCTTCTTTATCTCCATAAGGACAAAGAAGAAGATCAGAGAAGAATTAAATTTATCGAAGTCGATAACGCTAACTACAATTTTACTGCCACCATAAAACATGCTGTTGATGAAATATTCCACAAAAAGGAGGATATTTTGGGAATGATAAGCGGATTAGAGGAGGTGTTATGCCAAAAAAGGTAATGAGTGCGATAATTTGTTTGCTTCTTGGCGTCGTATCCTATAATATCGACACGATATTAAAAACCGGGTACGACGCTATTGTTAAAGGTGTTGATTCTATCGTGGACGGTCTACATGGTCTTACAAAATGGATTCCGGGCGATAATAAAACGGAAGGGAATATCGCAAAAGACACCGCTAATGTTGGAAAGTTTATCGAAAATATTATACAGGGTATAGGTCGTATCAAAAATAATCTCACGGTACTTTTTTTTGTTTTGTTTATTGTTCAGATTAATTTTATGCGCGATCAGTATTATCGCAAAATGCTATTAAACAGCTATGGTATCAAAGATATAACGAAATTCCAGTATCTTTTCAATATGTTTGATAAACCTGAAGTAACAGGCGCCGATCCGAAAAAACCGGTTAAGCGTTGGGACAGCTATTCGATGGTATTAGGCCTTATTTACACTGGATTGATAGTATACGGTTTTAACTTAGCCGAAGCTCCCTGGTGGCTTCTTATTATTCTCGTCGCCGTATTTTCCATTTTAACATTTTATCTTCTTCCTCATTTCCTGTTTTATGTCGCATACTGTAATATTGAGCAGACTTTACTTGATGAGCGGAAGAATTTGATGAATATAGATCAAAGTCTAATAAAGAAAATTAAGAAGATAAGTTTCATAATAATGATAACCTCGGTTGTAGGTATATGTATATTTTTCTTTTTGGACTTTATCCAAACCCTTCTCAATACCGATAAAGTTCTTATTCTCTCCTTCTTTGATTTTATTGCAAAAAGTTTCTGGAATAATCTTTTTAACGTGTCGGCTTGGCATATTACTACCCCGTTCATATTCTGCTTTACAATATTCTTTGTAATCCGTACCTTATGGCAGGGCAGTAAAACATACTTTGCTGTTGTTGATATCCCGATGATCAAGTCGAACATTATGACGCTTCTCATAAAGAAGAATAAAAACCTGAAGCCGGTAGTGCACCAGGGCGCAATGGATGATTCTGTTGTCGTCGATAAGACGATGATTAAAAAATCCCGGAAACCGCATGAAGGTTTACAGGAACCGGATACCGAAGAAAAAGCCGGTAATGACGCAGGGACTCCTGTCGATACTCCTGCGAATTCCCCGGTTTTACCTGGAACAGATCAGGATAGTACCGGTGTTTCTTCTCAAAAACCCGATATAAAACCCGAAACGCCGGTTATTTCTCCTTTACCTAAAAAGAAACTTAACCCCGTGGCTGGCTTGGATGATGTTGCTACTGATGATTTATTTAGTAAAAAAGAAGAGCAGGAAAAGGCTGGTAACAGTAGCGATGCTTCATACATTGCCGACGAAGAAGACTCGGACGATCTTCTCGACGATGACGACGATAATGCCGAGATTGTTTAATTACTACCTCAATAACAATAAAGACCCGCTTTATACAGCGGGTCTTTTTATTTATCTGATAATAAAAGGTCCATCTCTTTCTTTTATTTCCGGTACTGTTTTTTCCTCTATATGGATTTCTTTCTTTAGGCTTAGACCGAGTCTGTAAACTTCCTGTCTTAGCTCCATTTCTCTTTCATAGGGAATTATTCTCGAAAGATTGATTGTCAAAAGATGGATATTCAGGGTAAACTCATCGTCTTCCAGCTTATTTTCTTTTTTTAATTTGATGATATTATGCGCGAAAGCCTGTAAATAATACTCAACCGCGAGGTAGTTATCCGCCAAACCTTCGATTCTATCCACATAATTCGAGATTATCCCTTCAATAACCTGTTTTGTGTCGTTTTTTTCTGCTTCCTGCATAATAATTTAACCCTTGATTAATATGCCCGCCCTTATATAATTATTATATCATATTCATTGCGAAAAGACAATACTATAAGATAAATATGCAGAAATAAGGGGTTTTATCATGGATATCAAAGAATATGTATCTTTAGTTACAAGAAGGTTTTCAGGCGGGAATACCACAGAGCATAGTTTCCGTACTGATCTTCAGGGTTTACTATCTTCCTTGTTTCCTCATTTAACCAATACTAACGAACCAAGAAGGCAAAGCTGCGGAGCTCCGGATATCATCATTCAGAATAAGGTTATTCCCGTCGGGTATATCGAAACAAAAAAAATCGGTCTGGATTTATCGATCGAGGAAAAATCCGATCAGATGAAGCGGTATAAAAACAGTCTGGAAAATCTTATCCTCACGGATTATCTTGAGTTCAGATTTTACCGGTTCGGAAATCCGGTACATAAAGTATCGATTGGAAAGGTTCAAGGGGATAAAATCGTTCCGTTACCTGATAACTATGATGACCTTAAAAATCATCTCATAGATTATTCCATGTTTGCCGGTCAGACGATTAAGTCTTCGGAAAAACTCGCGCAGATCATGGCTAAAAAAGCGAGATTGATGGAAGATGTATTCAAAAAGGCTTTAGAGGATGATAAAACGGAAGAGAGCTCGCTGTTTTCTCAATATGAGGCGTTTAAGGACGTTCTCATCCATGACCTGAATATTGAAAAGTTCGCCGATATCTACGCCCAGACGATCGCTTACGGGATGTTTACCGCCCGGCTTCACGACACGACACTCGACACTTTTTCCCGGCAGGAAGCCCGCGAACTTATCCCGCAGTCTAACCCTTTTCTCCGCAGCCTTTTCGATTATGTATGCGGCGCCGAATTGGATAGCCGCGTGGCATGGATCGTGGATGACCTGGCCGACGTCTTCCGTGCTGTTGACCTTAAAGACCTTCTTTCCGGGTTTGGAAAGACTTCCGGAAGGGAAGACTCTTTTATTCATTTCTATGAAACTTTTTTGAAAGAATACGATCCGAAGTTAAGGGAAAAAAGAGGGGTATATTACACTCCGGAACCGGTCGTCAATTTTATTGTCCGGGCAGTCGATAGTATTTTGAAAAGTGATTTTCAGTTTTCTAAAGGACTTGCTGATATTTCAAAAGTAACCGTGAAAATGGATGTTCCAGGCTATGTTAATAAAAAAACTAAAAATCTTGCCGAAAGAGAGCTTCATAAAATACAGATTCTGGACCCGGCTGCCGGTACAGGAACATTCCTCGCGGAAATAGTGAAGCAAATCTATTCCGGATTTAAGGGGCAGGAAGGTTTGTGGCCGGAATATGTCAATAAGGAATTAATCCCGAGATTGAACGGTTTTGAAATTCTAATGGCCCCGTACACGATTTCCCATCTCAAATTGAGCTCTTTATTCGCTGAAACAGGGGCAAATCCAGATCAAAGACTCCGGGTATTTCTTACCAATTCCCTCGAAGAAGCACATGAACATACAGGCACTATATTTGCCCGTTTTCTTTCGATGGAAGCCCAGGAAGCGAATAGTGTAAAAAATGAACGTCCTGTTATGGTAGTGATCGGAAATCCGCCGTATAGCGCTGTCTCGTCCAATATGGGAAAATGGATATGCGGACTTATTGAGGATTATAAGTATGTAAATGGGGTACATTTTGGTGAAAAAAAACACTGGCTTCAGGACGATTATGTCAAATTTTTACGTTTCGGCGAGCATTTTATTGAAAAGAATGGTGAAGGTATTCTCGCATTCATTAATAATCACGGTTTTTTAGATAATCCTACATTTCGAGGAATGCGCTGGCATTTACTTCAAACTTTCGATAAAATATTTATCCTTGATCTACATGGAAACTCCAATAAAAAGGAAAAAGCTCTGGATGGAGGAAAGGATGAAAACGTTTTTGATATTCAGCAGGGTGTAAGCATCAATATATTTATAAAAACCGGTAAAAAGAAAAAAAGTGAGTTAGGGAAGGTTTATCATTCTGACCTGTTTGGAGTAAGGAATGATAAATATGCTTTTCTTTGGAATCATTCCTTAAACTCCATCCCATATAACGAAATGCAATATTCTGATCCTTATTATTTCTTTTCACCGAAAGATTTTGCTTTAAAGGATGTATACAATTTGGGTTTTATGATAAATGAATTATTCCCAATTTATGTAACCGGAATAGTTACTATGGGTGACGGGTTTATTATTGCGGATAGTAAAAAAGAACTTGAAAAACGGTTGAATGACTTTATAAATTCGCCGATTACCGATAAAGAAATGAATGATAAATACGACTTGGGTAAGAATTATTCTAAATGGATTATCGAAAACAAAAATAAGATTATTATTGATCCAGCAAAGATTGTGCAGATTGATTATCGTCCTTTTGATAAAAAATGGACTTATTATGATAACAAACTTATTTGGAGATGGCGCAATGAAATTATGCAACACTTTCTTAATGGTGATAATTTTGGGTTAGTTATTCCTCGACAAGCTATAACTGACACATGGTCTCATGTTCATATATCAAGAAATATTATAGATAATAGAATTCATTTTAGTAATAAAGGAATTCCTATTATTTATCCACTCTATCTCTACGCCGCGGAAGGGGCGCTACCCGGTCAAACCGAGAGGACGGCGAACCTCAATATGGAGACCGTCGCGAAGATTGAGGAGAAACTGATGATGAAATTCGAGCAAGAGAAAACAGATATTTCGGTCGCCTTTGCTCCTACCGATCTCCTGGACTACATCTACGCCGTCCTTCACTCACCGTCGTACCGTGAGAATTACAAGGAATTCCTGAAGATCGATTTCCCGCGGGTACCGTATCCCGACGATAAAGATAAATTTTGGAAACTGGTAAAGCTGGGTAAAGAACTCAGGGAGTTACACTTGATGGAAAGTCCCCGACTGGATGAATTGGTTACAAAATACCCGACTGTGGGTGACAATAGAGTTGAAAAGGTCGAGTTCAATAACGGAAAGGTATGGATCAATCCTGAACAATATTTCGACGGGGTTTCGCTTGAAGCATGGGAGTTTTATATCGGTGGATATCAACCGGCGCAAAAGTGGTTGAAAGACCGGAAAGGAATGGTTTTATCCGTGGAGGATATTCTTCATTGGCAAAAGATTGTCGTCGTTATGAATGAAACTATTAAAATTATGCGGGAAATCGATATTTTAATAATATAAAGACGGGAATTAACCCGTCTTTATATTCCCAGAATATTTATTAATACTTCAAACCTTGATTATCAATGAGCGTTTCCAGCTTTATGTAGGCGTCATAAAACAGGCATTGATAGGCAATCATAACAGAACTTGGAGAAAAAGATCCTTCCCGGAAATTACTGATAATATCATTTAGAAATGGAGTTCTTTCTATCTGACCGGACCTTTCTTTGTAAATATCGTTTATCTCATCAAGTTCTTTATGGTAATCTGGGTTATTCTTTTTTAATTGTTCGATTTCACCACCGATTACCATTGTACCTATCACCCAGCCGAACATTTCATTGATATACGGATCAGACTCTATATGAACGTCGCCGGTATATAATCTTCCATTCAGGGGTTTGTATTTTCTGATAAAGAAACAAAGAGTACCGGCTTGTTTGAAGATATTGGGCTCATACATATTGAAATTGTTATTCAGGTAATTATTCGTTTCATCAACGGCATTCCGCAGAATAGGTATATCGACATATACCTTTCTGCCATCAGCGCTTTCATAATCTTCAGCCAAACCATTGACAATCAATAATATTTTATCTTCTTTAATGAAAATTTTATTTGTACTCATTCAGGGCGGATATCCTTACTTTGAAATACATTTTTTCATAGAGAATACTTTTCTAAAAGTCTCGTATGATTTCATTAAGCTGTCGTCATCCAGGATTATGCCGCGATTTTTCCCGAAACGTTCGATAGTGTTTGTCGAAGCTTTTATTCCGGATATTTTACCGCTTTTAGTTGTGGTCTTATCTTCTCTTGCTTTATCGAGGAATACTCTGTTTCTTTCCTCGATTTTGCATTTTACGCTTCCCTTCTTAGTCATAGATGCCTCCTGTGGTTTTTCTTTTAATAGAAAACCTTATCTCTCATTGAGGCCGCACCCTTTTTCAGTCCCTCGATAGCCTTTCTGATGATACTTACCGATTCCGGTTTAGCCTGTCCGGATTCGGATTCCTTGACACTTTGAAATTCCGCCGTCTTGCCCGTTTTTCCGTTACTTTTCTTAATGTCCGCCATGACAACCCTCCGAAAATTTAATAAATACCCGCTTCAGGTAAATGCCGGTATTTTCTAAGCGGTAATAAGGATCCAATTAATAATATACCTTATTTTATTGAATATATCCAGCAAGTCAATGGTTTTTTCGCTTTTTTGCGTAATATTTCATTTTATTTTCGTCTTTTTTCGCGATTTTTCTTAAATTCTCGTCATATTTTCGCTTAATTAGTGGCTTAAATTCCCTTATCCCGCTTGCTGTAAAGGGGTTTTTGAGCTATTATAAGGAATAGATACACTTTTATATAAAATAGCCCCTCATAGAGGCTGTTTTCGGGTTTTTAAGGTATAAACACTATCTCGTTGCCGACGAAAACCGGACCGGCGCCGGTGATTAGGAATAGAGGCGATACGTTGATGTCCTCGACCAGTCTTTTAAGGACTATTGCCGGGATTATTCCCCTCGATTCGATTGCCTTCCAAGTGTTTTTCTTTACTTCGAGAATGTCATCCATTTCCGATCGCGTTTTTTGCAGTCGAAACCGTATGATCCGCAGCCGTCGCATCATATTCCTCTCCCATTGTGATATCCCATATATATACGCCAATCGAAGAGGGGATTTTATTTCGGTATTATTTACTAAGTTGTATTAAAATTCATCTTTTGGTATTCGATCTTCTTCTTCACCTTCATCTGCATTTAGAATAATATTTTTATTTTCATAATCTATTTTTAGTGATACATCCAACCCCTGATCATCGTTTTTATTCATAGTATTACAACCGTAATATATAGTGTACGGAAAACTTAAAGCCACATAGCCTTCATTTTCATCGTTCATTTCTACATATTCTATATTCGGGTCATCGTAGAATTCCGCCATATCATCAGGTTTTACAACGCATACTGAAAATTCATAAAGTGAATGTGTATCCTGATCAAGTATTTCTTTTATAACTTTATTCAATTCATTCAAACTGGAGACTTCTTGTATTTCATTCATCGTGTCTTTGATGGATATTTCTATTTCCATATTTTCCTCTCTAATATATAATAGAAAAAATATAATAAATACTCTTAAATTTAGCAAGTATTAAATATTATCTTGAGTTTTGACTTCTTAATCTTATTGTAGTATACTACTACTGTAAATGAATAAAGGATCTTATTATGTATTACGAAGAAGTATTTGATGCCTTAAACAAGGCAAATATTGAGTATTTGATTGTCGGCGGAATGGCAGTGAATCTATATGGATACGCAAGGTTTACCGCTGATATTGACATTATTGTTAGCCTTGACAATAATAATTTTCGTAAACTACGAGATACCCTCGATAGCATTGGATATCGTTTTAAAGAGGCTATTGGTCCGGAACTCTATGATAAAACTGTTTTGAATAATCTCGATGAAATTAAAACTTTAACAGATATTAAATTTACATTAAAAGATAATATGGTAAAAAGTATCGACATCTTGATTGATCATGGTCTTGATTTCCAGTTATCCTATTCGAAGCGTACTATAAAACGTGCGGGAAACCTCGATCTTCCAGTTGTTCCATATTCTGATTTAATAAAAATGAAAAAAGAATTAGGACGAAAAAAGGATATTATCGATATAGACGAATTAAAAAAGATACAACCGCAGGCTGAAGCTAAAAAAAAATCCGGGGCGCGGATTTCATCTATAAAATACATAAAAGACGTTCTTGAATGGCTCGAAGAAGCTAATCAATTTGAAAACATTTTAGTTTAATATCACTTCATTATTTTTTCCATCTCTGCTTTACAAATCTCCTAAAGTGTTATATATTATAAACATGGTTAGGAGGGCTTTCTATGATAAACCGCTTATTTTTCGCTACTTTATTAGGTATATTCGTGTTTTCCATTGGTTCCTGCGGACAAGAGCCTGTTGCGGAAGTTTATACTGTTAAAGTTACCCCTTTGTCCGTTCAGGTTTCCAATCCTAAACTCCTTATCGTTTTCTACGCATGGGGAAGGAATAACCTGATCTATAATCTGTTCAATGATATTGAAGAGATGGCGTCCAATACCGGACTCCTTCAGTCTTCGAATATCGATATTGTTCTTTGCATCTCAAGCTGGGATGATTATTACTATACCTACCTTTGGAAAAATCAAATCCAGCAAAAAGAAGATATAGCCCCCGCGAATTACTGGTATTCCGGAGTATATTATTACAATAACTCTTCCGGTAATTTTGAAAGGGTGTATTATAACGGAGACCGGTTCGATAACACCGCGACCGCGGCGGCCATGATGGATAACTTGAATTGGGTTAAATCTCATTTCGAGACCTCGAATGTATGGCTGAATCTCTGGGATCACGGCGCGAATGCCCTGGAAATGGGTACGAACGATACGGCAGTCGAGAAAACTAATACATGGAGCATAATTAATCCTCTTTACATCGGGTATGATGAACCGAATAGTAAATCTCTATCCGATGATGAAATCGTTTATTCCATTCAGCAGACTTTAGGTCATGTAAAAGTCCTTTCTTTTGACGCTTGCGAAATGATGGTATTGGAAAGCATTTATACCTATAAGGATATCGCGGACTGGTTTGTCGGAAGTATGGGAACACTTCCGGGCGAGGGATATAACTATTACGACCTTTACGCCCGAATTGCGGTCTCGAACGATACGGCTTTCACTATCTCAAAGCAGATTGTTGATAGTTATTATGACTACATACATACAGAATTATCAAACTATTTTGATACCCTGGGGGGTACCTCTGAACATGATGTTCCATACATGACCGCTATTACAAAAGAAGCGATTATGCGGACTATACCATACATTGAACAGACCTATGACTATCTTGAGACCCTTACAAATACGAATTTCAACTGGATGATCTCTTATGAGGATTATATAAGCGGAACTCAATATTACTATGCTTCGCTCGGTGTTTCCGTGTGGTATAATCGATATAACGGTTCTGCTTCATATCACACATGGTTTTATCCTGTTTTTGGAGACGGTGGATTTTATACCAGTATTGCAGGTTCTATCTATACATTGATGACATCTTGGGAATCTCAATACCTTGCCAATACGAACAGAACTTTTTTATCAAATATTGCATATGCATATGAAAATGCAGTAGAAAATGATCCTGCTGTTATGTACTTCGGTCAGGGTAAGCCTCGTTATGGTTTTTGGAGTCATAAAAAATATTATGGTCAATATAGTTATGGCGGGCCCGTTTATCGCCCTCGGCCAAAATATTTCGATCCTAACACCCTTCTTCTCTTTCGGGATTATCCTAAAGTATATGAACTTCTCGGTAGTGATAAATACAATATCAATGATCACCGCTTCGATTATTAAAACAAAACCCCGGAAGCCTTAACTTCCGGGGTTTCTTTTTACTGTTGGTAATTTTCTTGTACTATCCCATGTCCTGCATTGGGTCCTATATTGGCGGCTGGAGCCTGTTCAAACCTCACCTTGACGTACCATGAAATATTCCCATACATATAACCCGGATCGTAAAGCCGAATTTTGAATTTGATTTCCCGGATAGTGATTTCTCCGAACCATCCGCCATATGATATATTATCCGATACTACGGTAACGTTAGGATTGACTAAAGCCTGCGCGAGAGGTGTTACCGAGAAATGCTCGCCTTTAAATGCCTGTGTTATCAAATCCAGCCGGATAGGAATACTTTCAAGATACATGTTCGCGCCATACCCGCCGAATACATATCCCGCATAAGTTACCGGTACAGGAGTGTAATCATCCGCCCATTGCGAATACTTATCGAGGCTTACGACCGTGTAGGGTACTGTCGCCTCAATGGTTGCGCCTTTTTTTACTTGAAGATTAAAAGTTACTTCTTTATCTCCCAAAGATGTTACCGAAAACACGCTTCCGCTTTTAGAACCTAAATCAGAGCCAGATTTACTGTCGATCTTTTGAGCTAAAGCCGGATACTTCTTAGTGTCACTTACCACTGCCTTAAATGAAAGTATTTGCCCCTTTGTTACGATTGCTTTATTGGCGGAGTAATATTTTCCGTTGACCGTATCGACAAGCTGTACGCCAACACAATTATCAGGCCGGTCGAGTTTTCGCACGATAGAGTATTTGTTAATTATAGACAAATAAGTTTCTTTTTCGATTTTTCCGGTGTTTTTTACATAGTTCAATTTATACTTGAGATCAGTACCTTCGATAGGAAGATTTTTATAGGAAAAATTATAGGTTGTCATCAATCCCTGTGTCAATTCGTCAATTTGCCCCACAAGGTATTTGACTTTCTGAACAACCGTGCCGTCCGGATTATATTTCGTTTCAAGCACTTTGTATGAATTGTTGGTAAATATACTATAAACCACATCATTAATAGACGGAGTTACAATGCTTACATAAAGTCCGCGTCCATAGTTAGTAATATATACTTCCTCGGAAAAGAGATCGGTCGCGCTTGCACTAACGGCGTTTGATAATATGAGACTTTTATTCCCAGCATCCGTTTTTTCACTCATTGCCTGATAGGTGTAACCTGCTACATCGAGCAATGTCCCGTTCCCAGCAGTATAAGGTTTTGCATGGACCGTGACGGTACTTTGACCATCCTTCACATAAAGACTTTTATCCAAAGATACGTTAAATTGAGGAAGAAGTTTATTTTTAGCCTGCAAAGTAAAGGAATATTTCATAGGATTTGAAGAATAATTAGTATTCGGAGTATAGAACTCGACTTTATTGGTGTAAGTTTTCATGGAGTCGTAACCCGGGAGATTATAAAGCGCGACAGAAGCATTCGTAACACCGGCGACAAGTATATTAATCTCATCGGCGTATTTCGATACGATCTGGAGCCGGTATTTTTTAAAATAGAAACCCGATATAGCGTCCGGAGAAATACCGACTAATTTATCATTTCCTGCGACATCTTTTACAATACCGTAAAGTTCAAAACTTACTTCGGGTTTATAGGTGTATACCGGCAAGGTTATATCAGAAATCGGCAGGGTTACAGTTCCGCCGTTTGCGTATATCTTCCAGCCCTTCAAGGTCACAAATTTTACAACCTTCCCGGAAGTCGCAACCATAGTGATTTTGTGATAATCCTTATTCAAGTTCCCCGAAACGTATTGTTTAGTGCCGTCGGTATATTCGAGAATATTCGTTCCGTTCGCGGCCATGTCGATAGAAGAATTATAGCTTACAGTTACCTGGTTAATAGAACTTTCATTGTTATACTGCGCCGCAGAGAAGTAAGTGATGGGGTAGGTTACAGAATTGATACTGCTTTCGTCGATTGTTACCGGCTGGAAATACAGGTTCGCACCATCCTTGAAATCAGCAAACTCTATATTTTTTATTCCAAGTCCAATAACGGAAAAGTCTTTTATCCGAATACGAAAACCTTTTTCGCTTCCGGTGACTATCCAGCTTGTTTCGTAATTGATACCTTCGTCGGATGGAGATGATTTTAATGCGCCGCCCATTGAAATAACAACTCTTATGGTATCGCCGACCGAGCCTTTTACTTCACTTGCGTTATCGAGAGTGACAATGATCGTGCCGGTTTCAGGATTGACGTTACCATCGAAATAGATATCGACTAACTGGTCTCCGTTGTCCGATTTTGACACGACTTGCGGAATAAGGGTAAGTTCGGTGTAAGACACATTTTGATTAGTATTTCCCTTCGGGATCAAACTGCCTTCGGCAGTATTGTCCATGTCGATAGAAGATAATGTACAGGAAGTGAATAAAACAATGATGCTCACAATTTTTAAAATGGAACCGGTCAGGTTTTTCATAACCTTCCTCCTTGAATAATTTGCATTTTTATATTACAATGCACGATATTTGATGATTTTATTAAGTGTATCATTTTATTATCGTATTGTCAAGCATATATCTGGATTTATTTGTTATAATATAAACATTGTAAATCTTTATTCTTGTTATAGTTATAAGGAGGGTTAAATGATTCTTAAATTAACCATCGATCTTGTCCCTGAAACCGCGCATTTCAAGTCTTTATACAGATACTACCAGAATAAAAGCGAATTAGTGAAATGGAAACATCTAAAAGAACGTCTTTTTCGTGAAGAAGGACATAAATGCTGGATATGCGGTAAAGGCGGGGAAGGTGTGAAAATCCCGCCGAAACTCGACGCCCATGAGTTTTGGAATTACCGCCCGGACGGAGTCCAGGAGCTCGTCGCGGTACACCATATCTGCGATCTCTGTCACCGGATCAAGCATATCGGGTTGTGGACTCGTATCGACTACGGGATCGAGGAAATGGAGAAAATAGGACTTACAAAGAATAGATTGATAGAGCATTTCTGTAAAGTCAACGGGTGTACCGCCGAGGATTTCAACCGGCATGAGGAAGAAAGTTTCGAGCTTTATGAAAAGCGGAGTGAAATTGAATGGGTGCAAGATTTTAGTAGATTTTTGAATATTGATTGACAACTCTTTCAGTTCATGTTAAATTATAGCTGGAGGTAATCATGGAGCCTGTTAGCGTTCCTGTTAGCGTTTTCGACGTCGCGCAGTATATTCTGTCGAAAACCGGTACAATCACAACATGGAAACTTCAGAAACTTCTCTATTACGCTCAGGCGTATTCCCTCGTATGGGATGAACAACCTATATTTAACGAGGAAATTCAAGCGTGGGCAAACGGGCCCGTAGTCAAAGAATTATTCAATGAACACGTCGGAAAACTCAATATTGACTCAACCCTTCTGAAAAGAGGGGATTTACATAACCTTTCAAATGAACAGATTGCTACGATCGATGCCGTTCTTGAAACATATAACCAGTATTCCGGGCAGGAATTGTCATTTATGACCCATCGCGAGGATCCGTGGATTAACGCCAGAAAAGGCCTCGGTCCCCACGAAAAATGCGATCGCGTTATTAGTCTTGGAGATATGGCGGATTATTATTCCAGTTTTGTATCTTTCTAAATGCCTAACCATAATAAAAAAAAGAAGATTATATCTCCTGCGCACCCCTCGCTTAATAAGCAGATCCAACAGCCTAAAACTGGCGTAAATGACCTAATACCCGTATGGTCATATAAATATTTTGATACAAAATTCTATCAAGAAAGACCTCTCACACCTGAAGAGTCTATGGAATACTTCCATGTGATGAAACGATTGGAAAATAAAACATGGGGAGAGATTAGACAGGAATGTTATGGTTACGAACATAAAACTTGCCATCACTCAATCGATTTTAAGGAATTTAAAGAAAATGCAGGATTTATTTCTCGATATTTTGATACCAATATTCCGAACGATCTTCATAACGGAGAAGTCTTTAGTTTAAGAATTACCCCGGAGTTTCGCGTTTACGGTATTCTTTCCGATCCGTTTTATATAATATGGATTGATCCGAATCATCGATTATACCCAGTATCTCGATAATTGATATCGTAAAAAATAGAAATGAAATTGTGTCACCAGTGATGACACAATTCCAATGCGTTATTTATTTTCTGAGATAGTCCGGGTCTTTCGTGAGTATGTACGGAAGGATTTTTTCCCGGATATGTAAACGATCTTCCGGACTTATATACCCGAATTTTTCTATTAAGAACCGGTCAATCGAATCTTGAACAACTTCTTCGCTTTCAGGTTTCTCCTTTACCAATACCCTTATCCTTGCTTCCAGTTTTTTTATTTTAATATCCAAAACTTCTTTTTCTATTATCTGAACTTCGGTCCTTCTTTTTGATAATGCGTTTTTAGTAATCTCCATTTTCTGATAAACAGCCTTCGATGAGATGATCTTTTGGATATACCCGTCCACGTCTTTGATTCTTCCGAGTTTACGGCCTACATACTCTAAAAGACGTGCGGCGCCTTCTTCTCCGTAAACATTCTTATAGTCCTGGATTATATTCTTAGTTTCATCAGAGATGAGACTATAGACCCGGTCGCTATGCTTCTTCTGCATTACAACGCCATTCCTTTACTTTTCGTTACCGCCGTTCTTTGTACTTCATTGAACATTATGCCGGTAATCGCTTTTTTAAGAGCGATAGTCTGGCCTGTTACGGCTCCTTTTATCTGATCGCTTTTTACTTTTCCTTTAATGACCGTTAATAGTTCCGAGTATTTCTGATACATCTCCCGGTATTCTTTTTTACCAACCGCCTTGATCAACTGCCCGAAATGCTTCAGGTAATCTTCTGCTTTTAAAATATTTTCAAACTTAACCGCTTTTACTATTTCATCCGGATTATTAAGAAATATCTCTTCAGTTTTCTTGGTAATCTCCCTAAGAAAATGTTTTATCAGCTCGTCCAGATCATCGAAAGAAACGTCAAGAAGACCGGCTTTTTCCAGTTCGCGCTTTATGGCTAAAGAGAAATTGTTCTTAAAAAGAATTGCGATAATCACCGCGGAATACTTCGTGCCTATTTTCAGAGTATCCACTTTTGAACCGATATTAATAACTTCTTTCTCCTGGAGCTCCAGCACTCTTTCGATCAAATCGATAATTTCATGGTTATCCTTTTTGATAGAGTGATCGATCTTATCTAATTCCCTTTTGTGAATCAGGTTTTTAATGACGTTATCCACAAGGGGTTTAGTGTTCCCTTCTTTTAGAAACTGGATAAATTTCCTTTCATCCATTTTTATGAGATTTATAATGCCGTCGGTAACGGCGTTCAGGGAGGAGTAGGTACGAAGACACTCATTGACTACGTTTTCCAGTCTTACCCAGAGTATTTCCTTATCGAAGTTTTCGATTACGGATTGATAACGCTCAAAAAAGGTTTCTTTATCTATCAATTTTACGTCACCTATAATTTCATCTGCTGATTCCGTTTCATGCCCATGCTTTGTTTTTCCTGCTCCATCGCAGATAGAACGGCGCCGACGACGGAACTTCCGCCGCCGATTTTCGCTTTCGAGAAAGGATCATACGACATTTTTTTCATCAAGTTTTGTACATCAGATAAGTCGGCGGATTTTGATAAGCTCTTTTCAAGAGACTCATAAATTCCTTTATTGATATTGTTTATCACACCGGCATTACTGATCCCTTTTTTTATATCCTGTCCCAAGACAACGGGCCCTTCATCTTTTGAAAGAGAAACTTCCGAAACGATAATATCGGTAGTTTTTCTGAATAGATCTTTCAGTAAATCGTCGCGCGATACGATTTTCACATCGTATTTTTCAATAAGATATTCCGCCGATTTATCCATTTCCCGGATGTATGTTCTTTGAAAACCGTCGGATAACGTATTATTACGTTCCGTTTCTTGCAGAGTTACCGCTCGATCGACAATCCCGACGCTGCCTTTATACAGTTTTACGGATAAGTCATAGGCTGTCTGGAAAATATCGCTTGAGACATGGAGAGGACTATCCTTTCTGAAAGTATCGCCTTCAATTTTCATTTATCTGATCCTTCATAATCCGGCCATTTTCATACTGCCAATGCCGTGAGTTATTTCTTTATTCTGTACCGGTGATTTCATTCCCGCGGTGATCTGCGCCTGTTTAACGCTATGTTTATCTGCGAAAGGTTTTAAAGGATCGCCGATTGCTTCTGTATCTTTAACGGCTTCGCGGACTTTAAAAAGAATATCCCTGCACTTCATATACATTTCCTTCCCCGCGTCCGTACCGACTGCCTTCACATAGTTTTTCATGTTTCTCAGGTAATTATCAGCCGTGTCCAGGTTTTCAGGTTTTGCATATTTAGTGATAGCTTCTTCCGGGTTTCTCTCTATCTTTGCTTCCGCCGTGTCGACAGCGACATGGATTGAGTTGACAAGCGTATTGTTCAAATTTTCAACCTTTACGCTTTTCCCGGTTATACCCAGAACCTCAAGCTGGCTGGAAATATCTTTTATGAACTCGTCCCGAAATAGGGTTTTTACAATGACCGCGGCGTATTTTGTTTCTATCTGAAGCGGGTCGCCAGCCGCGCCGACTTTAACCTGGTCGATTGAATTGATTTTTAATTCATCAATGAAATTGATGATTTTCTCGTGATCTTTCGTGCGTTCCATGCTTTTTAATTCACGGCATTTTGCGATAAAATAATCCTGAATTTCTTTTTTTAACGCTTCCTTATATTCCGGACCCGCGCTGCTCAAGTTTTCCATCTTAGCAAGGAATCTTTTCGCGTCTTTGGCATAGAGTTCGCCGATTTTTTCCATGATCACATTCAGGTCGGAATATTGACGGTTCCCGATATTAATAGTTTCGATTAACGCACCGGCGATTGCTGACTTCTTTTCCTCGGGTACGCCGGATATGATTACATCGAGAGCATTTCCCATATCAACGCTCCTTTATTAATCTTTTTATAAGTATACCACTTTTACCCCATGCTGTCAATTCTTTTATGAATAATATCGCGTTATCTCCATGAATCAATATAATACTCGATTATTGAAAGGGATTATAGTATAAAGGGAATATCACTTCGTTTCCATATTAAAATCTGCCCGCCTGTTATATCTTAGAACAGAATAAACAGGAGGATATCCATGAGTACGGTTAAAAGCAAAACAGTAGCGAGTTATTCATACCTCGCCGGGGTTTTCGGGAAGATCAAGGAATGGTTCAAGAAAACATTCGAGGTAAAGATCAAACCGAATACCAAAAAGAACACCGCTATCCCGGAGAACGAGCAAGCCTCTTCCTATACGGAATATTTCCGGGAAAACTACAAAGGCATAACCAAAGAAAAAGCCGCCGAGTTTTCAGTGGCTTGTATCGCAAACGGTCTTAATCCGTTCAAGCGCGACGTGTTTGTGATGCTCAAAAACGAAGAGTACCTTCTTGGTTGCCACTACAATGTATATCTCAAGAAAGCAGTCGAGACCGGGAAACTGGATTATTACCGGATCGAGAAAGAGAGTAACGACGTCTATATCGTTATTATCAAACGTGCCGATCAATCTCAGCCGTTTCAGATGTACTTCAATATGAAGGATTTTTTTATCAATACAAACGGCTGGAAACAGAGACCGGTATTTATGCTCCAGAAAACCGCGTTTTCTATCGGTTTCAGGATCGCGTTCCCGGTCGAAATGAGCGGGCTTCCGTATACCTATGAGGAAATATGCTCTATACCCGATAAGGCAAAGGATAACGGAAATGGAAAAGACCCCCAGGGAACCGCTCCCGCGCCGGTACAGCTTCCTTCAAACGCAAATGCGATTATAGCGCAGGTAAAGGATATTCTCAAAAACTATCCCGGCGGGGTATTCGATTACACCGTTACCGGTGATAATGTAACTATCCGTGTCTGCGGGAATAACTCTATCTTCCGCGACATCAGTTCAAAAAGAAATGATATTGCCGAAATGCTCAAAGAACGCGGATTGAACGCGACGGTATCGGTTACTCTTTCGAGTTCGAGCGCGCAGAGAAAAGCGGGGTAGGGTTTCGGCTTACATTTTCAAGGTATTTTTCTTCTGGGGAATATCCGCCGGTTTTTCGGCGGATATTCCTTTTATAACCTTTTCATTCAATGAGGTGAGAATATCGGATATCTCTTTGTCCTTTGAATAGTCAATACCGAGAGACATTCCGTATTCTTCCAGTTTATTAAGGGAATTGATATTGACGCTTTTATCCATCTTTGTCGAGATCAATATCCGTTTATCATAGATATAGTTTTTCACTTCCGAAAAACTTTTACCCTTAAATACATCGTTGATATCTTTTCCTTTTTCCATCGGTACCACAAAGAAAAGATTGCCTTTCCCGACATTTTCCTCGATCGCTTTAACGCTTCCGAGGAAGCCTGCCCTGTCTCCGTCGTAAATAAAATGGATCTTCTGAATATCCTTAATTTTCTCGAACTGCTCCTGGGTTAATAACGCCCCCAGGGTCGTCGTGGCGTTTTTCATTCCTGAAGCGTGAAGCGTCAGCATATCGAACAAACCTTCGGTCAAGAGAACGCTGCAATTCGTGTTTATGTAATTCCTGATCGTTCCGTTCATGTAAAGGTAGTTTTTCTTCTCAAACCCTTTATTGTAAAGGTATCTGATTTCATTCTTCGGGTCGAGAGCTCGACCGGCGATCCCTTTCACATGATTATCCTCGACCAGAGGGAATATAATACGGCCTGAAAAATTATTCTGATGCTTTTCGCTAATCAGTCCGCTTTTCACCAGCTCGTCGGGGTGAACGTCCTTATCCACAATCTTAATCATTTTCAACATATCGCCCTTCGGTAAAAACCCGACGCTGAAATTCTCGACCAGTTTATCGATACCCCGGCTGATTAAATACTTCTTCGCCGTATCCGATTCAGGAATACTTTTTGAGCCTATGAACTTTTTAGCGACTTCCATGATCTCGCGGTAGATTTCTTCCCGCCGGTTTACATCGATCGGTTCGACCGGTGCGTTAATCGAAACGGGTTTTTTTCTAACCGCCCCGACTACCTTTTTATAATCGTTCGGGTTAATGAGACTGTTTTTATCCTTGATATGAGAGACGATTTGCCGGTATATTCCTTCGTCGTACATTTTGGAAAGTATCTGAACAGCTTTGAGATAGTTTTTTTCACCGATATGATGATAGACAAGCGTGATTGCGTTCCCGGAAGCATGACAACCGAAACAATGGTAATACCCAAGCGTATCGTTAATCCGGAGAGAGGCTTTAGTTTCCTCGTGAAATACGCAGGGTAGGGCGTACTGTTCAGCCCCGATGATAATAGGCTGAACGCCGTATAACTGCTCGAATACGGACGATAATCTGATTTTACCTAATAGTTCCTCAATTAAATGATTAGGAATACCGGTTATTGTCCTATTGTTTCCTAAAGGTACTTTTGACATAGGTACGCTCCGAAACTATCTTATAATATTCATTTTAACACCTTTCATTATGTAAGTCAATAGAATGTTGCTTTTATTATGAATATTATTGATATTCTGGTTTTATCTTATAAGAAGCGTTCCTATATTGACATCGTTGGAAACAATGAAAACCCATTGATCGTTATACTCGAAATAGATATTCTTCGGGAGCGCTCCCGCGGTCGCGGAGTTTGTCAGCACATAGAAATAGGTCGTCATTTTAGAGTATGAACTTAATCCCAAATTTGACACCAAAAGATTATTCTTCAGGTTTTTCTTACTCGTGATATCGTTTTCAAAACCGTAGACTTCCGGGTATTTCCCGTAGATATATCCCGTAATTTTATTTGTTGTTTTTGAAGTAAGGAAGAAATAATCGTACCGGTAGTCCCCGGAGAAATTCGTGTTATAAATATTTGTTACGAGAATATTGTGAGATTTTAGGGTTATGAGATAGGTATGCGGTTCCGCGAATTTCGCGCAGAAAGTGTCTGTAATCGACGATCCGGTATTCGTGTAGGTCTTTACATAGTTATTGTCAATAAACAGGTCTATAAAGAGCGTATTGACGGGCATGAAGATAATCCGGATATCGCGGGATTTAGACGCTGTGTTGTCAAGGAAATTAGTGTCTGCAAGCTGGACCGGAGAATAGATAACGGAATTCGTCCAGTATTCCATTACCTTTAAATCGACCTTGAAATTATTGATTTTACTGACCGTGCTTAGATTGTAGATCACAGAAAGCGGTTTATTCTCGAACTTCGCGTTGTTCAGGGAATAAAAATTAACCAGATAAATAGGATAGGCGTAGGAACTCATATTGAAAGATGTTTTTTTCCATACATGGTTATTGACCATTGTAAGGTCGTATGAATAGATAGTCCCTCCGGATTGCGCCCGGACGTTCAGGGTTCCGGGATTAATGACCGGCATTGAGAAATTGACATATAAATCACCGCTATTCGTGTACATAAAGATGATCGGATTGGTAACGGTCGTTTCCGCCGTATTTTCGTAAGGCGGGAAATACAGGCCGTCGGTTGTTTTGAAATTGTAGATTTTCATATAGGTAATGCTTTCGAGGAAGTCCTTATTCTTGAAATGCAGCTTCCAGTATTTCAGATCGTTCAGGTATTCGATAGATTCTATTTCAGATGATATAGCAACCCCTATTTGAAACAACTTAACATAACGCGTCTTATCGGAATATACAAATATATCCCCGGAAAGGACTTGCGGACGTTCCGAAAAGTTTAAAGTCATTTCCAGATTGTCGGGATTGACGCTCGCGGTCATGTATTTTTCGTAGTTTACATCCGGCAGCGTCAGATTGAGTTCGCCGTATGGATTCGCTTCGTAGATCGAACATCCCGCGAGAATGATGATGATTACAAGTATTGATTTTTTCATAAATTCCTTCCTAATAGATCGTATTCCCGTATGCTTCATTCAGATCGTCCAGATTGGCCGTATAATTACTGAAATGGATCACGCTATATTCCTTGCGGTACGGCGTTACCATGTAGAACATATTACTGATGATATAGAAGTTCGTGACTCGGTTAAAATCAATGAATTTTGTATAATTCACGATCGCGTAATTGATATTGCTAAGACAGATAAAACTGTTCTTTTTAACCGTGACCTTGCTGTTGTCGTCGGATACAACCAACGTGTAATACTGGTATGTCCGGGATAAGTTACTGGAGACCGTATTGTAGTTTATATTCCCGAAAGAATTGGAAAGCATTATCAATGCATCCATGTAATTATTAATGATTTTGTTGCTATTGAAAGTAAAACCGAAAACATTGTCGAATACGACGAGATTATTGAGGTTTTTATTCTCAACGTTATTGTTGTCAATATTGATAGTATCGCAAGTATGCATTACGATCGAGGTTTCATTATAAATATAGCAGTTTTTAATGATAACCGATGAAAAGAGACTGATATTCATTCCGGACAGGCTGTTTTTGATAATCTTGACTTCCCTACTCCCGGTCCCTGTCATGCTGATCAATGAATTGGTAATGACCGCGTTACTGCAATATGATAGATCGATAATTGCTTCAGAATTATCTATCAATATATTGCTTCCGTGGCCTACGAAGCCGTTAAAGACCACGTTTTTCATAGATAAGCTGTTAAAATACCCGATATTGCCTTCTATGATGACGTTTTTTATCTTGAGGTTATTGAAGGATGAAAAAGATGTTTTCAGGGTCGTTATAGAATAGTTCGTAAAGGTGGGGTCGTACCCGCCGGTCAATGTCGCGCTGGTTTCCGGGGTAGCAACGATGATTTCTTCGTATTCCGAAGAGGAGTCCACGTAGATATTCGTCCTCGCGCCGCCGACGAGCTCGAAGGCATGGGAAATGGTTTTTACCGGGTAGAGGATATCCCCTTCATAACTATCGTTTCCGCGGGCGTAGGATACATAGATTCCGTTCAGATCGGCCTGGTCTATTATTCCGCCGGTGATCTCGTTATATTTTTCCTTGTTCTCGTTTTTTATATATGTGATAATTTTACTGTCCATATCGTTGATATCGAAGATAGTACAATTTGATAAACTGGATAGTAACAAGGTAAAGGTAAATATTGATATCTTTATTCTCATTTTTATTTTACTCCTCTCAAATGATAAGACTTTATATGTTCATACCAATGCAATGGTATTAATACTATCCCAAAAATAATATCAAATATATAAATAATATTTATCATTTTACTCCAGTTCTCCCCTGGTAACAGATTACCCATCCATCTTGTTAATAAGACAAAGATAAAATATATGAATACTTTGAAATATATATTATCGACGTTTAGTTGGTCACCATCCATCAATTTATAGGATTGGTTTATCTCTTCTTTATACTGTTTGTCGAAAAGCACTTTTTTTATATTAACAGCTATAATAGATATTATATAACTTACGGCCATTGAAATGATAATATCGATTTTTAAACCAAGATACATAATAAGAAAT
This sequence comes from Brevinematales bacterium, assembly GCA_013177895.1. Taxonomy (GTDB): domain Bacteria; phylum Spirochaetota; class Brevinematia; order Brevinematales; family GWF1-51-8; genus GWF1-51-8. Next base: position 36,192 of record JABLXV010000003.1, read on the forward strand.
ACCGGCATATATATAGCAGTAGAAATAACGAGATCAATGATGAATATTTGGATAAGTTTCATACTATCCTCTATTTACTATTAACTTCTTCATTCAATCTTTTAGCTTCTTTTATTCCGTCAGAAGTAAGATGATAGAAGTGATCGCTGCTTCCTTGTGTGACATATCCTTTATTTTCTAATATGTTTAGAGCCTCTTTGTATATTTCTAAATATTCTTTTCTACTTACATCAAATCCCTCACCTTTCCCATTACTTATCTCAAATTTGTGGGTCAATCCATTAATATTAATTTCAATTTGATATACAGGGCTTGAATAGCCTAATAATAATAACTCATTAGATATTTCTTCCAGTGATTTCATATAATCCTCCTTTTTAAAAAGCATAATTGAAGTTTAAGAAATATGATATTTTATCAATGTTCTTTACTATATCGAACCTCGAAGCAGTGTATTCTAATTCAAGACCGATCTTGAGTTCCGGGATTACGAACACTCCAAAACTGACGCCGCCCCCATACTGATACCCTACTTCGGTGTAAGAAAATTCTGTCGTATCACGCTGGAGTAATGCCCCGCCGAATATTCCATAAATCTGAAGGTCAACGGTCCCAAAGAATTGAGTTATAAACTCCCCTTCACCTAATTCGTATGATAGATATGGATAGATAAACATAGAACTGATGCCGATGGTGGTACACACGCTTACCAGCAACATATTACCTTTGTATGTGGCGATCATGGATTTTGAAAGGTCAATGTAAGAAAATTCGCCTCGAAGACCGATAGGCGTATAGTGCCAGAAACTATTTTGTTCCTCTGTCAATCTGAATAAGTACCCTATTTTTCCTTCAGGAGCGATTACATCGGTAAATGTCGATAACCCGGCGCCGACCTGAAACTCATTCATAAAGAAAGCATAATGGACATTGTTGAAAACACTAATCAGCAATGATACAATCATTAATTTTTTCATAGTATTATCCTTTTAGAAATAAAAGCCGGTAGTAAATCCCGCGCTATGTAAATTGAATGGCGTACTATTTAGAGAACCAGTCTCGAAGGCATATTCAAGGCCGAAAAATGCGTTTTCAAAGAAGTATACGAGCATTCCGGAAGCCCCAAGAACAGTATCTTTCATTTCTTTTCCAGGGTTCCAGCATATCCCTATCCCGAGCCTTACATCTAATTTTAATCTGAATGACGGGGGAAATATACGAAGACCTGTTTCCAGCATGAGACTTTCATAATTAGCCATATAACTGAACTTTGCACCGAGCAATATAGGATAAGTCAATCGTGTTGTTACTCTAAATTGAAATTTTGGGACAAAACTAATCACATTATTATCGCTCGGCTGAAAAGAGAGAAGTCCGCCAAAACCGATTTCCCATTTTGCATACATAGATATTGTCGAGGCGAATAAAAACAGAGATGTTAAGACAATTCTTTTCATTATCATTTATTTCTCCTCTTTCGGAAAATGTTTTTCTTTTATGCCTTTCACTCTTGCGTCAGTAAACACACATAATAAACTATCTTCTTCAATCACTACCGGATAGTTAAAATCCGCGAACATAAAAGCGGCCCACATCACCTGATAAGAGGAGCCTTTGGCGGAATTAAATAATACTATGGTTCCGTTTTTACATTTACTGATACTTTCCCAATCCCAATCTTCCAGAAACAGAAATTCATCCTGCTTCAAGGTGTTTATCTTGTTTTCTATTTGTTTTGAGTAACCGGGGGATAAGATACAAACCACGAATATTGTAAACACCGCAATTCTTTTAAGCATTGTTTTACTCCTTTTTGTTATTTACTGTAAATAGTATTTAAAAAACTTCGTCTTGTTTTTGTTCGCGTAGATATATAACTGTATCCTGTCATACTGATTGAGGTTTTGGAACTGGATCACATTGCTCACTATTTCTACCTTTTTCAGATCAACTCCTTCATATTTCTCCAGTAAAAAACTACAAGTCAAATCGTTTATAATGAGATAAACGTCTCCGCCGATCGTGTAATCAGACAGAAAATTATCTTTATTGTAAAGGGTAATATCATGTTCTGCCGTGAAGTTTACACCGGGGATTATATAATTCGAGAAATAGACTCCAATGAATTCCGGCATATCCTTGATACCGTCATACTCGCCTGTAAATGTGATAATCGGGACATCGAAAGATGGTGTCTTGAACTTCATATAAATAACCCCGTTTACCGGTTGAGTGATAAAATTAGAGTGATAGTTGCTGCAAACGATATCTACAATAATATCGAGATTGTTGGTATAATCAGTAATTTCGGAAGTGTCAAGATTAAAAGTCATTGTATATGTGGCATAGTTATCAAATAACGGCGCTGAAGGTATAATTCTGCATGAGGTTATTGCAACCAATACTAATAGTAAACTTATCGTGTATTTCATCTTGATTCTCCTTACTGTTTAGGACCAAACTTTTCATCGACCATTTTTTGACTAACTTGAAAACCATGTGCTGGGTGAAACGCTTCTTCTTTTACCTTCGCGCTATCATCGATTTTCTTTTCCAATGTTACATCATTGTTTATTACGGGAAGACCGTTATCATCTTTTTCAGATGTTTTAAAATTATCAGCGATTCCTTTAAATCTTGTATACTGATCTATAAATCCTTCGCTGATATCATTCAATGAACCTTTTTCATTTACTATGGTATTTTTATCATTATACTCATAATACCCCACAGTATCCTGACCCCATTTATTGATAGTCTTTCCTTCATGTGAAGCTAAATCTTTATTGAAATCATCGAATACTTTCATGGCGCCTTGATCTAAATTATCAACCAAAGTTTTATCAGCAAACTGTAAAGTGTCCGCAAAATCGGAAACTATCTTTGATTGGAACTTATTATATTCGTCATTGCTCATCAAGGTGTTAAAACTGATATCTGACAAGCCGCAGCTTTTTAATTGCTGTAATTCTTTATCACTAAAACCATCTAAGGCCATCCCTTTAATATCTCCGCCTTTTTCTGCGTATGCTACTAATGAGGCATTGAGGTCTTTGGAGATAATATCATTCATCTGACCGTAACTTAGTTGAGAGCTTTGCTGTGTACCCATGCTCGAACCGTACACATTGTTATATCCATCGCTCATAACCTTATTTCCGGATACGGAGTAACCTTCGCTAACACTTCTTGAAGAACCGTATCCATCAGATATTTGATCCCCAGCGTTAATTTTTAAAAATCCTACTTGTGCTTCAACGTTCGGGCTTAAATTCATATTGTTTTGAGAAGAATGCGAACCTGAAGCTTGCACTCCTTTATTCCAGGAAGCACTACTGTCAAAACGGGTTCCGCTTTGCAGATCGCTGCTTTTATGCATACCTTGTGAAACATTGACCGTTTTTGGAGCGAGATATGAAGCTCCGCCAGCTTGTGCGTCTATTAGAGGTTTTAACCCGCCATATTGAACGTTTCCGCTTGCTATCGAATTATACAATCCGGCTTTCCCTTGAATGTTTTTACTATCTATCAAACCTCTTTTTTCACCAGGAGTAATATTAGCGTATCCCTGCCCGGTGATTGCACCATACTTCTGCCACGTCATATCTGCCCCAAATTCAGACGCTCCGCCAATATTCGAGGTGAGCAGATTTTTCGTTCCTATCCCGACCTGATCGAATGCAAGATTTCCTTTAATAACCGAACCGGCTGTTTGTGAAAATCCGCCGGTAAATTGTCCCGCCACTTGCTGTATAAGCATATCGCCACCCCAATTAAGCACTCTGGTTATTAAAAAAGACAGACCGGGGACAAGAATGGAAATAACCATTAATAATAAATTTGCTGGCGTCATTATTCCGGAGGAAGCTGTTTTTGATACCCCTATTACGTTTAACGGTGTCATAAACCATTCGGCATTTCTAAGAGTACCATAGTATATATTTTCCGCGAATGCGGCTAATAATCCCCACAACGGAACGACCGCAAAATATCCGTAGATTGTCATTCCTACTTGCTGTTTCTTTTCTCCCATGAATATCAATACAGTAGCCAAAGGTGCTACAAAAGCAAAGAATACCATAATGAAATTCTTTGTTTCGAATACTACAAGATTCATAATTGAGGCCATTGCCTTTTGAGAATTAATTTTGTCGATCATATTTTCCGTGGCGATAAAGGAATCTTTCCCGCTCGTTATATCCGCATACTTCATATTTAAAGCAGCGGCTGTCATAAATTCATTGATCTTCAGGTTCCCGTATGCGTATGCAATATTATCGTTATACAAGTATCCTAATTCTTCCGAATTGAGATTGAGGTCCGCGGCAACTGTTGCTACTTTTGGGTGCATATACTGGTTTAGCCGAATTTTAAGATAACCGTATAAAGATTTTTTACTTACATAATCTGTTTCTTCTTCCCCTATCAAAGGTGCGGTTTCTTTGGATAGTATTGCTTTCTTTTCCGCTGGGGTGAAATAATAATACACATTCGTTATTAAAACTTCTTGATCGCCCTCTTTCATTTTTCCCGCTTCAAAACGAAGGATGTGAACCAAAGCATTAGGACTTGCCTTATTGAAATCTATATTCGACCATGAACCCGCGTCCGATAAGTACATAGCGTCCATCATAGACTCAATGTTTACATTCGCCATCGTGTCTGCCAGCGTTTTTTCTTCACCTTTATAATTCATTTTTAAATCTTCATAGGTCATTTTAACAAAACTATAAGCGAATTTTGAAAGATAGTCATCTTCAATGAAGGTTACAAGCATTTCCTGCATCGCGGTATAGTCTTTTAAGAAATTATATTTTTTGAAATTCTCATTATCAGATTTTTTAAAAGAAAAATCAATTGCTTTCTGGACATCTACAACCACCTCGGTTGCAAACGACATGAGCCAGCCCGTTATTAATGGAAATCCTTTTACTTGTTCAATAAAAACAGTGTCCAACTGATCAACTTTTTTTATATCGCGGTTTATTGGGTATTTAATAATATTGAGATCGCAATATCCGCCGAATAAGGAATATATAAATCCCACGACAATATAGGGAGTGGGTTTAATACGTTGAAAATCAAAACCTACGGATATAAGGTTTATCCCAAACACAAGCGTTGTAAATATAATAAGCACATACCCTACCGTATTATTCATTATCATTTGGGAAAAATACGCCACAGATTGCAGCATCTGTCTATACATATCAATATTTGAATCGAAGTATACTGTAAATTCCATCTATTTCTCCTGGGAGAGATCGTTATTCCTGTACATATTGACGAATTTTATAATTTCCGAAAACAGATCGGCAGAATTAAATATCATTTTATCCAGCGTTACATACGATTTACTTTTCAATTCGTAAAACATCACCGCATTGTCTGTCTTAATTCCAAACTTTGCGTATACATCGTCTTCATTATCCATGAAAATCGAACCTAAGCCGTTCTTGATATCCTCGGGTATCGCTTCGACTTGTGAGGCGAATTTTACAACGGCAAACACACGGAATTTATTGTACATAAGGTTTCTTATAAAAGCCCAAGTTTTTTCTTTAGTTTCCGGGGCCATATTATCTAAGTCTAAAAAGTAACCTACAATACAGTTTTTCATAAAGAAATCGATTTTATCGGTATTTGAATAGGTCTTATAGTATTCATCTTCAGCCACAACTTCGACGGCAGCCTTTTTTAAGATTGTATTTAGTTTATTATACTCCTTGATATAGTCGACAATATTTTTCGCGCAAATTTTCCCGGTTTCTTTATTCGGGTTTTCTAAGAAAACGGTATAACTATCCGATATTTTACTTTTTAGGTCCTGGAAGTATTCTTTGGATGTCCCGCCGGATCCCATACTTGGTTTATCTTGTACCACCGGTTTTATTTCTTCAGGTTGTTTTGTGTTTTGTTCGGACTTTTTTTCACTTTTCCCGCCGAAGAAAAATCCTTTAGGCGTAGATGAGAAATAAAACCCTTTCGGGTTGCTGTCGGCGCCATATAATATATTCCCTAAAAACAGTTCAATAACGACTATTGGAAAAATGTATTTTACCCTCATATTTTGCCCCTTTTATTGATTCTGATAATCTTCATCATAGAACTGTCCTGTACCCACTTTATCCAGTTCATAGGTATAGTTCTTATAATACTGTAGAACTTCGTCAATCTTTTTACTAAAAGCCTGTGCCTTCATTTTTACCGCATAAAGCATAGATATTTCACCCGGATTGATATCCAATATGACATTAGCTACATCATCGAGTTTCTTTTTGAGGTTCCCGAGAGATTCTTCGTTTTGTTGTACTATTAACGATTTGAAATATTTTTCAGCTTCGGCAGGATACTTTTTTGCCTTTTCAGCTTCTTTTATCTCTCTGATGGCCTGGTATAATTGCTTTTTATACTTGTCTAAAATGAAGCCGAATTTCTTTTTTATGTTATCGTTAATATATTTATCCATCTCCACCGTCGATTTGATGTTTTCATACTTGAAATTATCCATCACCGCTTTTACCATATCCCCGGATGTTTTTGATATATAACCGTAATCTCCCTCTACTCCGCCAAGTCCGCTATAATGTGATGCTTGAGAGTCGATTGATCCGCTATAATAGAAAAATTTACTCACAATGTTTTTGGTAAATTCGGTGGCGTAAATTATTTTAATTTTTGAAATTACATCTTTTTGAATTTCATAAACATCCTTATTGATTACTTTGTGTTTGTAATCAAAATCGATAGCTTGTACCATTACATCGTAGGTTTTATCATTAAACAATTCGGCCAGAAATTGCCCCATATCATAAAGCATGATAACACCGGCGGACTTTTTACTGATCTTCGCGCTGATATCAAACAAGTATCCTTGTTCCGCAAGATTGTTTAGGAAATCGGCTGAACTGTCGTAGAATTGATTCATTCCTGCTAATAACTCGTCTTCTCTCCCCGTCAAACGTTCTTCGTGATCTTTAAATACGGATATTGTTCCCATCATTATGCCGTTTTCAACGCCAATAAGAGAATTATATGCCATCTGAAATTTTTGAGTATTTTTATCCAACTCTCCTTTAATGTCTATGCCGGTAACTGCCTCCAACCCTTCATTGAGAAAATACCCCAAAGCGTCCCCGGCAAGAATTGATACGAATTCCGGGCTTAGTACGGTTTCCATCTGGTTAGAAAGCATTCTCCAGAGTTTATCTACATTTTTTGAGGCGTACTTTTTAAATCCGTCGGCAGTCCAGAAGTCCTGGACTTTCAAACTGCCTTGATCTATGAGAAGGGGAATATAATCGCTAAGTGAAGGAACCGGAGTAGGATTTACTACCTGGCCTTCACCACTTACAAAATCATAAGAGTATTCGCCGGTATTTTCATCATACTGCATACCTTGTTTTAATCCGTTTACATAGGTATCCCATTTATCATCAAATTGAAATCCCCATCCTGGAATAAACATCAAGGACATCAGTAATACTATCAGGATATTCATTTTTCCCATTTTCTACTCCTTATTAGGCATATTGGTACTTTTCTTTTGTTGCCATTTCGATCGCTTCGATATCGCTATGTCCTTTATTTTTGTACTTTTTAATTATATTCAAATCCACAGGATCGGTCGTAAATAACATTCGCTGGAAATAAGGCAATACAAGGCGTATTACGGTAACGCCCCCATCTTCGGATATTAAAAGGGATTCGGAGAACTTGCCTTTCACGGTATGCACTGTTTCAGCGATCGTGAATATACCTTCATTGAAAAACGTTTTCTGTTGACCTTGGAGACGCTGCAATTCCTCTTTTGACGGATTGAGCACAAACTTATAAGCCATCATTGAATCGAGTTTTACCGTAATGCCGGGAGCGTTGGAATACATATCTTCGAAGGCTTGGGTAATAAGAAATAACGCACCGTATTTTTTTCTAATCTGGCGGATCATTCTTTCGATGAGGGGTATCAAGTAAGGATTATCCTTATAGTTTCGCCATTCGTCCAGAAATAACAGTTTCATTTCCGCCATGTTTGCAGGATCGTAGATATAGTTTGCTACCTGTCCGATGATGGATAACATGATCGCGGTCATCAATAATTCGCCGCCTTTTTCCATTGGAACTATTTCTATACCATTGAGCATATTGTCAAACTTGAAGGGATATTTCTCCGGACCGTTCTCGAAAAACGCACCGTAAGATTTCCCTTTTTTAAACTGGATCAGGCGGTTCGCTAAATCTGTATTATGTTCCTCATCAATGTTCTTGAATTCATTTTGAATATCCTCGATAGTGATGTAACTAATGTTATTTACGTCTTTCTCTACCGCTTCCTCTACAACGGTATCAATCGCTTCTTCGACCAAACCGGACATACCAGGGTCCAGTAACTCATTCGGGGATACCAAAAATTTAAAGAAATTGAATATCTGGAACTTAGCGAAAGAAAGCCCTACTTCATCATCGAGACCGTTATATTCTTTCCAAGTGATGCCGCGGAACGGGTTAAGCGTAAGGTTTTTATCCGTCCCTATTTTGTAGTATTTCCCGCCCAATACTTCGACGGTTTTTTCGTAGGAGTCTCCCACGTCAACCGTCCACACCTTAGCGCCTACTGCCCTGTAATTGCTAATAAAATAGTTAGCCATTACCGATTTTCCGCTTCCCATCGGCGCAATAATGACTCCTGATGGGCTTGTGTTAGACTTGAATATATCAAAGCCGATTATTTGACCGGAGCGGCCATTGAATAATAACACAGGTTTATCGGTGTTTCCATTCCAATCGCCGTAATACGGGGATATTGCGGAAATAACCGTATTGAATAAATCTCTTGACCTCTTAAAATACACCCATGTCTTATCAACGTAAGGTAATGATAACGGGAATGAAAAATAAAACAGGTCGAACGTCAGCATTTTTTCTTTTTGAAGACTATATCCATACGATGAAAACCTGCTTTCGACCGTTGCCCCAACCTGGGATGATTTTTCAACCTTGTCGTTTGAGTATACGATCACAGTAACAATCGTATCGTGTTTCGATACGTTTTGTGTTCTCATCGTTTCGTATTGATCTTCAAGAATGGATATTTTTTCGCCCACCCCTTTCAATCCCTTTGTTCTATCTTTTTTAAATAAATCCTTCTCAATCTGGGCGAGTTTTTCTTGCCGGTTACTCATTAACGTTGTAGCAACGATCATGTATTTCTGCGGGAGCTGCGGGATAGCTTCGTTTCCGGATTGCAGGTCGCGCATGATAAGCGGGATATCGTCTATGGATACCTCGTCGGGAATGGTTTTCACAGTAAATACCTGCGCGACATTGTTCGCGGGCATTTCAATCGTGTTGTCGTCGATCGCGCTGTATAACCAATATTCTCCGTCCAGCATTTCTTCTGCTAAATCCCCGCGTATCGCCCCCTCGCTGTCAATATTGACCTTTCTAAATTCCGTACCTCCTAAGTATTCCCTTACGATCATCGAGAGCATAAATTCATCCACGTTGTAAGTAAAAATACCAGCGTTCTTATAAATTTCAGAGATACGTTCCCTAATTTCTATAATGCGGTCGTAAGCGGTCAGATCATTGTTTGCTTCATTGATAAGGGATTCGGAGCCGGTTTTATAACAGACCAATGCCCTGTAAGCCCGGGCTTTATTGTCCTTGTTCTTATCAAACCCTTCCCGAGCAGCGTCTTGAAAGAAGGTTACGGTGTCTATGGTAATTTTTTGCAGTACTGGATCATCGGTAGTTTTCATATCGATATACCGTTCCAGATACGGATCGATAAAACCGCTGGAAAGCCCAATAGCCTGCATGACATCGTTCTTCTTCACGATATCGATATTGTAAACGTCGGCAAGTAGTTTTACTTTTGTCGGTGATAAATAAACCACAGGTAGGTATCCAAGAACAAACCCTAAACTACCGTCCTTGAGGATATATAACTCTTCTTGATGATCGTAGCCTTGATAGTTTAGAAAATCACTGATACGGACTCGACCTTCTCCGCCGACATTCATTCCCTTTATCATGCAGTTTACTCCTTAATTTTCGAATAATCCCCGGTGTAGGAATTGATTTTAGAAAATCTGGTTGTTTTTACTTTTAAATACTCGATCTTAGGACCTTCAACAACATCCGGGAATACTTTTTTAGGTATAAACACTTCGAGGAGCATAGTATTGTCCAAAAGCGGATACGCGATATCGGGTACACTTTCAGACATGACGAATCCACCTTTCTGATTATCTTTTTTCTTTTTGCTCGGATCATCGACGAATATTTTATTAGTCTGCACGGATATCTTGATATCTTCGCTGATTTTACCACCCTTATTCGTTGTCACGGTCTTATTCGTTACAAAGATAATGATATTGGTAATTTTCATTGTGATATCATCATCAAAGCCGGAATACATCATCTTTTTCGCGTTGTATTCCTCGATATCGATATCATATTTAACGTTTTTATCCGTATCGGCGGTTTTCTTCTGGTATGCCTGATATTCATAGTACATGCCTGTCCATGGGTCTCCCTGTTTGGTATAGTTACCCATTTTTAGGTCGTTCGGTTTGTAATTCGGCTTCACTTCTTCGCCGGTCGAGCAGGCCACAAGTGGGAATAATGCAATGACCGCAAGAACGACTTTAGTAAATTTAGATTTCATTTTTATCCTCCGTATCTATTTCCAAATACATATTTTTAGATTTAACATCCGGTACTATCAGTAAAGGTATCGTCTCGTTTGAGTTCAATTCCACTATCATGTGTATTGGTGAGGAAGTATTAACTGATATTGTATACTTCATATTAGTTATTTGTGTTTCTTCATAATCAGAATCCGTAAACAAATGTGTTATGGTTTTATAATCAAAGTGCAAAAACACATTTTTATTAGCCGCGATTTTTACTGAAATTGCCTCTTTTTCCGTAACATGATAATCCTTATCAATTTCATAAAAGATGTTTTTAGAATTTTTATCAGGAGTGACGAGTAAAGGAATCGTGTCAACGGAATTTACTTCCACAACAAAATATAACGGTTCTATTACTGTTAATAAAATACTTCTTTCCAATCTCGTTAATTGAAATTTCGAAGATTTTGTATAACAATCTGTAATCATCATATCTTTAAAATTCAGAAGAACAATTTGATTATAAGCTACCGTAATCTTAATCGGTTCCTTTTCTGTAATTTTTTCCCCGAACATTGTGTCGGGAAAACTGGACGATACAAAAAAGGATATTACAAGCATAAACACTATATTTCTAATACCCTTCATTTTTCAATTCCTCCTGATAGATTGTTTTATAAACATCAAACATAATCAAGTCTTCGTTCTCGGATATGTCACCTATAAAGTCATTTTCTTCGGCTGCGGTAAAGCACAAATACTGATATAAAGGCAACTCAAAATAATATCCGATCCAGGGATCATAGTCAACATGATAGAGTGTGGGTTTTACCACGTTTTCAGGCTTCGCATTGTAAGTGTTCATATTCACGCAAGCAGGTATCACTACCATAAAAAGTAAAAATACCAACTGCATTTTCTTCATTTTTACTCCGTATAATCATCGCTTACATATTTAAACTGTGATTGGAAGAATACCAATACTTTGATACCGTTATTAATCTGAACTTCAGGACTTAGTTTTTTCGTTAAATTCATAAAGTATTCCGACATTTCGGAAAGAGATGTTTTAGCTGCTTGATTAATAATAAAAGTTCCGGAAAGGTTTTGATTTTCATCTTTTGCCAAATTGAGATCTTTCGATATAGATAATTGTAAAATCTGAGCCGCCGTATCCAATATTGAATAAAATGTCGAATTGAGTAACATTTCGCGTTGCTTAGATATTAGAGTTCCTTTGACTCCGTATGCCCCAAATTCATCGGTTACAAACCCGGATATATCTTCTACGTGACTATCACCTTTAAAATCGACGTAGGAGATATTTATTAGTTTTATTTGTACGAATTCAGAATTCCATACACCTTCGGTGTACCCGAGAAGCATGGCGCCTTTCATATTAACGGTTCGCCATTTTTCCCCAGGGAGATAACAATTACCCGTAAGTAAAATTAAAATCGGCCTATTCTCACCTTCTACCGGCGCGTTGACGCTTGTAAATAAAACCGCATCCGCGTAGCTGTTTGGAATAATCGTAACCTCACCGGTTTTCGGATAGGTATTAATTGTTAAAGCTATGATAAATATAAATATTGATAATATTTTTCGCATTCTTTGCTCCTTACATGGTTTTTATAGGATCAGGCTTTACATTATCAGGTTTTTTCCCACCGCCGGATGGTTTCTTCTGAAGCTGTTTTTGTTTCTGCTCCTCAAGGTACTTCTTTGCTTGTTCCAGTTCAGCCGCGGTTTTCTCAAGGTTTTCTTTCGTTTCCTCAACGTCCTCGGTAAGAGATTTCATTTGTTCATCGCCTTGCATTTCATAAAGACGCTGTTCTTCGACAAGCTGGTTTTTAGTAAAACTGATCGCCGCTTTCGGGTTATATTTATCGGTCATTAGGTAACTTTCGATCAGACCGTTCTTTTTTGTATTCGTTGTCCCGAGAAACAGGTAGGCGAAAATCCCGATAATAACAAACGCGGAGATTACGGTAATCATTACCCGTTTATTTCCGACTTCAAAAGCGTTTCTATCGGAGTATAACCCAATATCTTCTTTCCTTTTAAGAGCAAATAGCTCTTTTAATCTTTTTATCATTTTTTACCTTCCTGTAGTATGACATCGATATTATCTGAACTCCTCGCGCCTGTCATTACGACATAGGCGTAAGTATAAGATTTACCTGGGAGTTCTTTTGATAAAAGGGATAAAGCTTCAATTTCCGTAAATCCCAATTCGTCCATTTCTTTATAGAAATATGGTAAAATGAAGGGATACTCCAATGTTAGATTTTCATTTCTATCATTGATAATAACGTATACATATCCGCTGCGGAGAAATCCTGTGAAACACTTGAGTTTCAGGATTTTAATGGAGTAGTTCTTAAATAATTTGTATTCTTTCGGAGATTCATTATACGACTGAACACTATAATCCAGCGGGTTAATTGTGGGAAAATTCACCATATAAAATATTAGAATTCGATAAGAGACATTATTGTACATTCCCTCTGTACTTTTCTGATCCATAATCCCCTGAAAAGACAATCCGGAATCGTCCTTAACCGGAGTATTGTAATCTGCCAATAAAAAATTAACGTCCGATATTCCTTCCTTCGGGATTAGGTTCAAGTAATACATTTCACCGGTTTTCATTCTAATGATAATATTGACCGGTTTCAGTACGGTAATATAGATAGTAAAATCATCCCGGCTCATGGTAGCTTCTTCACTTTTAAAGTTATAGTTTACTTTTGAGATGATCTTTTTATCACCGAAAGATATTGTAATGAGTTTATTGTAAGGAACTGTCAATGTGGTTGATCCGGACGATTCGATTTTCTGGATAACCTTGTTTTCGGAATATAAATTGCCGATTATTAAAGTCAATAATCCGGCTAAAATCAATAACTTGTAACGAAACATAGTATCCTCCTATAAGTCTTTCTGAATCACATCAACATAGACTATTTTATTACCCAACTGCACATAATATAGTTTTAATTCACGCTGGTAAGTTTGTACTTTGACCCCTTTTAGAAACACATCGACTTTACCTTTTATGATACAGACGGAGTTCTCTTCATCAACCATTGGTTCCAAAGGAATCCATAATTGTTCCTTATCCGTCTTTTTTATCTGATCAATCGTGTCTTTCGATAAAAGCTCCTCAGATAATTTTTTCTTCAATTTCGGGTGCATATATTTATTGACTACATAAGATATCCGGCCTTCATAACTGGAAGCATCCCATGTCTGGAGCCAATTAGCGACTTCAAGGGATAACGTCCATATAAAATCGATATTGATGGTATCCTCGTTTAAGGCAATGGGTTCGGTGATTTCCGGCGGGGTGAATATTACGCTTTTATGAGTGGCAGCGTAAAATGACACGAAAGAATTGCATACTACTGCTACCACAAGAAGAACTATCAAGATAGCGACAATGTAAAGCATATTCACTAACTTCGATAATACATTGCCGTATTTATCAATACTGCTTTTCCCTTGATCTTTGGTTTGTTTCTCATATGCCATAGGTTCTCCTATTGATAATGAATATTGGTAATTTTCTTTCCAGGCGGCAGGAAGTTATTTCGAATGTATCCCATATGTTTCATAAAATGATTGACAATACCTTCAGGATTGACATTCCTAAACCTGATATAGATTATTCCCAAAGCAACTGTAAACGACGCCCCTAAAATCGCTAAAATGATGTAGTTCCTTAAAAACAAAAATACGAATATAGCCGCAGCCAGCCACACCATGTCTAATAAACGTATTCCGGGCGCGATTTCCGTTTGTACAGTCAATGCACGATAAGTTTTTAGAGTTTTATCTTGCTCCATTCATACTCCCTTTAACTTTATTTTGGTACAACCGCTGTAATATAGGACGCAATTGAAATAAAGGCTAACCCTATGATGATTATTACAATACTCATAGGTATGTTTATTCTTGAATTAGCCCCTCCCGCTATTCTTGCGATATTGATACCGGCGCCGACTATGATACCGACACCGACCAGATACAAACCGCCTATCAACAGAGTGAGGCCGGTCGATATCACTTCCGATCCTTTAGCTTTTATTTCTCCAAGCCCTGTTCCTACGATATCCTCCTGAGCGTACACCATACCTGTTGATAACAAACCAAGCAAAACTCCTAATACCTTTTTCATCTTATATCCTCCTGATAGTGTTTTATAACTGTTTTATTTCGTTAGGCTTTGTATTTTCATTACCCTGAACGCCTTCTTTTTCGGATTCCTTTTGATAATCCGTCTTCTTTTCACTACCCTCTTTCTCATCCCCTGTCTTTTTATTCTCTTTCATGACATTGGTTTTTGAGGTTATGGAATTACCATTTTTCTTCTCATAAATGAAATACTGATTATTATTCGTCGAAAGAGTAACATTCGTCATTTTGATTTTATCCGTAATCTTTACCTGACCTTTATATAAGTTTACGGTCATCGCATTTGAGACGAATTTGACCTCGAACTCCGTACCGACTACGGTAACATCACCCAACGAAGTTTCGACTTTGTACGTCGTGTCGTTATGCTGGACTTTAAAGATAAGGTCACCGGACTGGATTTTAACGGTCGTGTTCTTGCCGTCTTTTGTAACTGAATACTTGGAACTTTCTACCGCGACGATCGACGAATTTTCAACCGAAGCGCTGCCGCCCTTCGCCAGATCATACGACTGCTCTTTCGGTCCAAGATACATGGTTCCCAGCCATACCGCGCCGACAACCATCATAATCCCGGCAACGGAAGAAAGGGCGGTACGGAACGTCTTAGCCCGCAGGTTCGCGTGATCCGTTTCCGCGAAGACGAATTCATAACGGCCTTTAAATTCATCTTTTTTCATCGCATGAAGGCGTTTCGCGTTCTGTTTGAGTAACCCGACGCCCCATGAATAGAAATCAGCCCTATCGCTTAGATCGACGAAATGCGCAGGGATGTAGTTATAAAAAAATGACGTAACCAGTTCTTTCGTTTCTTTTTCAGGCAGTCCGAAATAATTAATCTCGCGCAAGAAATCCTTTCCGTAAATTCCCATCAGGCTTTCGATTGCGCCGGTCGCGTGTCCCTTTGTCCGCTTAATTTCGTAAATCAGGTCTTTAATCTCGCTTGTCATTTTTATCATCTTTCTTCTCCTTATAATGACTGTTTTTAGACAAGTATTCCTTGATGATCTTGTAATATAATTCTTTCATGCTTATCCCAAGATCGGTAGCTTCATGCTTCAAGCCTTTCAGCATATCTTCCGGGATCTCAAATGATGTTTTTTTCATTATTTCATTACTCATATTTCTGTCTACTCCTCATTCGTTATTAATTATTATACTGTTTTTCATTAATTATTTCCATAAAATCATATTCCTGTATTTCCGTATTTATTTATCACGGTAAACCCAGGGCGGTACTGCGTTCGGGTCTTCCCACAGCCCAAGCCCTGTTTTTTTTGCTTTTTCCTGCAATATTAACCAGTCTTTGTAAAAGCTGTCTTTGCAATAATAATCATATACCCACGCTGAACCCATCCGGATCATTTCTTCGCAGATATTTGTCCCGGAATATGTAAGAAGTACGATATTCCTATCGTACTTATCTTTTCCGTAATCTTTTATGATTTCTACTTGTTTTCCCGATATCAGATTGAAAAGTGCGGTCTTGGAAGACAGCCCATAATTCTGCTTTTTCTCCGGAGCGTCAATTCCGTACAGCCGGAACACAATGATATCCTTCTTCTCATAAAATCCGGTATTTGTTACTCCGGTGAAAGTATCCCCGTCAATGACATAGAGAACCCTCACTTCATAGGCTTCTAAACGCGAAAGACACAGCAAGGCGAATAGAATAGAATAAAATGCCGTCCGTGACATTTTTCCTCCATCATCCGTTTTCATGCCTCATTATACAAGAAATAATATTTTATGTCAATACTCTTTTACTCTTTTATTACTATACTCTATTACTCTTATACTCTAATTTACTCGCTATATCGACAATTTCGGCTGGTATAGATTTACCTGCTCGTTTTCTTTTTTTTCCTTTTCCGTTTTTTTTATAACTTCTTTCATTTTTATCTGCTCCGTCAACTGATTGAGAAGGTTTTTCTTGATCTCACCGTGAGGAATCCCGCAGGCATGGAAGAATTCCTTTATCGTTTCTCTTGGTATGGCCGGGATAGAAGAAATTGGCATATCTTTGCCATTTTCATTTTTACACTTCATTTCGATGTAGTTTTCGATATACTTCACACCGGCTGCGTTGACCTTGTAATAGAACAGGCTCCGCTCGATTCTAAGGTTATTCAAAGCCTTATCAAATCCCGGCAGAAAATCGTCCTCGGTTCCGTTTTTTACTACCTTTTCTTTCGCTTTTAAATAATCGGTCAAAACCGCCCGGAAGAATTTTTCCTCATGCTTTTCCGCGATCTTTTCAATATTCGCGTTTATGTCCTCGTCCTGGCGAAACATGGATGTGTTTTTAATATTCTCCATTCTGATAATGACTTCCGATTCTGTGGATTTATCGATCAACTGGTCGATCAAATTCTTTTTTATATCGTCATGCGATATTTTACAGACCGAGAGGAATTCCCTGATAGTATCTTTCGTTACATCGGGGATATTATATAAGGATACTTCTTTCCCTTTTTCCTTTTGGGATTCGAGATAGTTTTCGATATACTTCACACCGGCGGTGTTGACCTTGTAATTCAGCAGGTTCCGGTCGACTTTCAGGTTATCGATATCGCCCTCAAACCCCGGCAGAATACTATCATTATCCTGTTTTCTTTCTTGGGTTTTCGCCCTCATGTAGTCGGTCACCGCGGATCGGAAAAACATTTCCTCGAACTTACGGGCTACACGGTCGATACCTAAATTCATATTGTGATTTCCGTCTTTTAACAGGATTCCGGTGATACAATACCGCTCGTCTTCTTTCAGCGTATTGATAAATTCTTCCACGTCCTTGATGTTGTTCTTCCGGACCTTGTTGAATATCGGAACCATTCTTCGGTATAAATCGGGTTTCACTCTGGATTTCAGGTTAAGGATAAACTCCTTTATGGATTCCTCTTTTACCTGCCGGGTTTCATAATTATCCGTATGCCCCGGTTCGTGCCCGAGATCGTCGATAAAGCGTTCCTTTTTTACTTTTTCACGTTCATTGATATTGAGATTGATAACGGATTCGCAAAGTGATTTTATGCGGTGTTTGAGGGGTTTTGCGTCGAATTTTTCCTGGTACTTCATGTACCTCATCGTCGCCTTGTAATAGTATTCCTTATTAAAAATATCGGCGACGACGGCTAAAGTCTCGTTCTTGACTTTTTTCAAGAGTTTTTGATAATTCTCGTTCGTTTCCAATCCAGCAAAGTATTCATTCAGATCGACGCCGCGTTTTAATACCTGCTTGATGTTTTCCATAAACCTTTCCTGCTATATGGATATTCTTTTCATAGATAAAGTATCTTGACTCAATATATCTTTCTGCTTTTCCATGAGAGGCGGTTTTCCCAGCATGACATCTTTCAGAACTCCGGTAAGAAGCCTTGCCTCACTTTGCGTCACTTTATCCTGCGCAACCTGTTTATCTATTCCTTTTGCAAACTTACAAAACACCTGATATTCTTTAGAAACCTTGTCATAGAAACCGCTTTTTGCTAAGGACGCTATCCTTGCATAATCCCGTTTCGGTATGCTCATAGATTTCTCCTTTTTATTTTCGTAATATCTGCCATATTATCTTTAATTAATTGAATTATATCACTGTTAAATTATAAAGTCAATATTATGGATTAAATATATTAATGGGTTAATAAACCGTATTTATAATATAACTATCATATTTTTCCGCAATCTCATCCCCTGTTATATGTATGAATAACTGTAAGGAGAGAGAAATCCATGATAGAAGTACGCTGTCTTGTCGAAAAAGTGGAAGAAACCGAAAACGGGTACGTCATTCACCTTTACTCGTCGGATATCCGGGAACTCGATCTATCGAAAGGAAAGACCGTGTTTCTTCAGATACCGGAACGTCTTGCCACAAACGACATGAAAGGGCTTTACAAGCAGTTTCTCCGGGATTATGCGATGCCTCATTATCAGGTCGAGTATCCCGAATGGACGGAAAAAGACATTGAAAATTACTGGAAAGCCTCTTTCGGAACGACTAAGTCCGTAAAAGATATGGAAATCCCGGAGTTTAGCCGGTATTTCGAGTTTTGTATCTCAAAATCTTGGGACGACGTAAGGGCGCCCATCGATCTTTTCGAGCAAAAACGTAAAGAAGCCTCGGATAGAAAAAAACAACTTCAGGAAGTAAATCATGCAAATCCTGTATGACGGCGATATTTTCACGGCGCAGGCTACGATCAATGACGCGGAATACCTTACCGAAGCGGGATTTTTATGGAATTCCGCTAAACGGGTTTACTGGACGGATAATAAGGATATCGCGTTTAAGCTCGCAGGGTACTTTCATCCTGATGTAGAGGATATGATAAAAAAGAAAGAAGAGAAATCAAAACTTCTCGTCCGGGAAAGCGCTGTGATCTATTCCGATTATGCGGTTCCTTCTCCGAACGGGAGAAACCTTCTCCCGTTCCAGCGCGCCGGTGTGGAATTCGCCATGAAACGCGAGAACACCCTGATCGCCGACGAAATGGGGCTTGGTAAAACCGTCGAAGCGATCGGGGTTATCAACTGTATAAAGCCTTCTACTGTCCTCATCCTTTGCCCGGCTATTGTGAAACTCAACTGGCAGAAGGAACTTCTCCGGTGGACTATTCCCCTCTTTAACTACCGGATTTCCGTTGTCTATGGGGAATCGAAAACACATATTGAAATCGGGAATAATTCCATTACCATTGTAAATTATGATATTCTCGCCTATCATGTGCCGGTCCTTCGTAAAACTACTTTCGGCCTGATTATTGTCGATGAGAGCCATTATATCAAAAACAAGACCGCGCAGCGGACGCGAGCCGCGCTGAAGCTCAAGGCAAAGCGTAAAATATGCCTGACCGGTACGCCGGTTATGAACCGCCCGCACGAGTTATGGGCGCAGCTTAAATTCCTCGAAGCCCCCAAACTTCCAGCGTATTACCCGTTTATCTATGAATATGCCGGTGCTTACCGCGATAATTACGGCATCAAATTCGACCCGAAAAATATTCCGTTTTATAAACTATCCGAGTATCTCCGTACTACGGTTATGATCCGGAGATTAAAAAAAGATGTTCTCAAGGAACTCCCGCCTAAACGAAGACAGGTGATAGAGATTGAAATTACGGATGTTGAAACGGTAAATTTAGTCGAAAAGGAATGGCAAGAGTTCGAGAAAATGTCGCGTATCCGGGATCTCCGTGAAAGATTGTCCAATACCCGAGACGAACACGCGGAAACGGAATTCCGTGAACAAATCAAGCAGCTCCAAGAGAATATGGAGTCTGTTCATAACATTTTCGTGAGCAATCATAATATTGGAATTTCAAAAATTCCTTTCGCGGTACACCTAATCCGTGATATGATGGAAAACGTCGAGAAAATAGTTATATTCGCCCATCATACTGATGTTATCCTGGCTTTAAAGGATAAACTGAAACCCTTCAATCCGCTCGTACTGATCGGTTCGATGAATCAAGGTGAAAGGCAATACAATATCGACCTTTTCCAGAATACGGACCTTCACCGCGTCATTATCTGCTCTATCAAGGCAAGCGGCCTCGGGATCACTTTAACCCGCGCTTCTACCGCTGTATTCGTCGAGGAATCCTGGTCTCCGGCAGAGCTCCAGCAGGCGGAAGACCGGCTTCACCGGATTACTCAACTGTCATCGGTGAATATTTATTACCTTCTCCTCAATAATTCTCTTGAAGCACATATCGCTAAATCGAATATCGAAAAGCTGGAAATGATCGAGGGTATTTTGGATTAAATTATATTAATAATATGCCGTAAAAAGAGTGTTATAATATAAATAACTAAATATTGGACTATTTAATATATTGTGATATAATTTTAGTAAATACTTTTTTTACGGAGCGGGGAAAATGAGTAAGAAAAGCGATGATATGAATCTCTTCGGAGATTTTTTGTTCGTATTCGACGACGATACGGATGCGCAGGAAGCTAAAAAGAAGGTTAAAACAGTCGTCAAACGGGAAAAGAAGCAAGGTGCAGAGGAATTAGGTCTATTCCAAGAGGAGGATATACATGGAAGAAGAACTGAAACTTTCGACGCCGCTCGAACTCCAGACCGAACGGCACTGGAAGAAATATCGTCCCAAAGCGTATCAGGAGCTCGTGAAGAACGGTACGCTGATCGTGACGATCAAGAAGGTATGTCAGGAAGCGATGGACGAAGTCCTGGAACTCGAAACGAAAACCGGGATGAACAGGATCGACGCCGAGGGCGAAGTGTATCCCAGAACGGTCTTTTTACCACCGGAGAAGCAGCCGAGATAAAGGAGTTTCTTGAGGACAAAATCCAGATCGTCCATGTTACCGGCGACACTTTCCGCTCCGGCGGAAATCTCCGGAACGGACATACCGACGATCGCGGGAATTACCGGATTACTTCCGATGATCAGATTGGTTTTGGCGGTAAGGTTACAAAATTTAATAATAACTTCGAGGCTATTTCTATCCTGAAAAAACTCGAAGAAGAAGGAAGAAAAGCTAACCCGGACGAACAGAGTAAACTCGTCCTTTACACCGGATGGGGCGGATTGGCCGAAGTGTTTCACTTAACCCCTACCCCGGAATGGAAAGAACGCCAGGATAAACTACGCGCCTTATTGACAAAAGAAGAATATTTATCCGCCGAACGTTCTACCATTAACGCGCATTATACTTCCACGGAAGTCGTGAATAAGATATGGGATATCGTCCTCAAGCTCGGTTACAACGGCGGTCCGACACTCGAACCGGCCTGCGGAACCGGGCTTTTTTTCGGGTCCCGGCCTTCCGGCGTTCCCGTGGAAATGCACGGTATCGAACTGGATAGTCTTTCCGGAAGGATCGCACGCCAGCTCTATCAGTCCGCAAGTATCCAGATCGCAGGGTATGAAACAATCAGAATGCCGGAAAATACCTATAACCTTATCATTTCTAATGTTCCTTTCGCTGATATCAAGCCGTATGAAGACCGGAACGTCCGTACCCCTGGTATCGAAACTAATAAATATTCACTGCATGACTTCTATTTCCTTAAATCCCTCTACGGACTTCGCGAGGGCGGCGTCATTGCTTTTGTGACTTCCCGGTATACGATGGATAAACAGGACGATGAAGTTCGACGAAAAATAGCGGAATCCGCCGACCTGATCGGCGCTTTCCGGCTCCCGGATATCGCGTTCAAGGGAATTGCCGGTACGGAAGTGATTACCGACATATTATTCCTTCAAAAAAGAAATCCTGAAAAGGAAATGTCGGAATTGACTAAAAGTTTTCTCGATCTTTCGCCGGTCAATATTACTCATCCGGACGGCACACAGAAAGAAATTCTCATCAATAACTATTACACGCTCCATCCTGAAATGATACTCGGAGATAACGGCCTGACCGGTAAGATGTATACCAAGTATGATTACAACGTGACTTCGGATTCGGGCGTGTTTCAAGAAGCGTTAAAGAAAGTCGATCAGTTCTTCCCTTCCGGTATTATGAACGTCATTATCGACAAGCGTATAGAAGAAATGACCCGCTCCGTACCTATCAGTTTCGACCGGCTTGAGAAACTCACCGTGGGTATGCACGCGGTCGGCGACGACGGAAAAGTGTACTATAAAGATTCATACACCGGGCAGGTTAAACTTCACGAATTCTATGATAACCAAACGAAAAACAGTAAGAATATCGATAAACTGCTGCGGATGATCGATATTCGGGATACCACGTTAAAAGCGATTGACAGCTTCTATAACGATAACACAGTCGCGTCGAAAGAGAGTGTCAACCGGCTGAACCGGATTTATGACAGTTTCGTTATCAAATATGGATACCTGAATGATCTTGCGAATAAGAAATCGTTCTTTGAAGACCCTTACGCCTCCCTTCTTTTGTCCCTTGAAAAAACAGAGGAAGCGACGGGTAATATCCTGAAATCGGACATATTTAATGGTGTTGCTTTTCAGCGAAAGGATCATATCACGAAAGCGGACAGTTCGCGCGACTCCATGCTTCTCTCCCTTTCCCGGTATGGTAAACTGGATTTCGATTATATGTCTTCGCTTACCGGAGAACCGAAAGAGAATATTGTAAAGGAACTTAGAGATACAGGCTATATTTATCCTGACCCCGAAGAATATCTTGCTTCCGGCAGAGTGATCTATCGCCCTGCGGAAGAGTATCTTTCCGGGAACGTCCGGGAAAAGCTCCGTCTTTCGGAAAAGGCTTGTCTGAAGGATCGTGATGAATTCGGACCGAATGTGGACGCCTTGAAAAAGGTAGTACCCGCGGATATCGCTCCGGAAGATATTTTTATTAAACTCAGTTCCCCGATCGTCGGGGCTAATCATGTGGAACAGTTTATCCGGGATTTACTCACTCCTGATATGTATAACCCGGAAGGGCTCCGGGTAAATGTGGTACACTTAACCGAAATCGGGAAATGGGAAGTAAAAATATCCGGTGTATCTCCAAGCGTACTGGAAGGAAAATACGGTACTACCAGAATGCCTTTTGATAAGGTTATCAACCATATCCTGAACGGCACACCCGTAAAAGTCCTCGATTGGGAAGGTTCAGGAAAAAACAGGACTTCCAAGCCTAACCCCGACGCTACCGCGGAAGCTGAATTGAAAGTGGAAGCGGTCAATACCAAGTTTATGGAATGGATATGGCAAAGTCCCGAAAGAACCCAAGATATCGTAACCAGGTATAATGAAGTTTTCAATTCGTATGTCGAACGGAAATATATCCACCCCGAAAGAATCCTGAATCCGAAGGCTACGATCAATTTCCACGGCTGCGCTTTTCCTCACCCTCTCCGCTCAAACCAGTCCGACGCGGTGTGGCGTCAGCTTCAGGCGAAGAACACTATGCTTGCACATTCGGTCGGGGCCGGCAAGACCCTGGAGATAATTATCGCCGTTATGGAACGAAGACGCCTCGGGTTATCCAATAAACCGATGATCGTCGTCCCTGATCATTTAATCGATCAGTGGGGTAAGGCGTTCAGGCAAGCCTACCCTTCCGCTAAAGTTCTCGTCGCCGACGATATGAACTGGAACGGAAACAAGAGAAAAACTTTTATCAATAAGATCGTGACCGGGGATTGGGATTGTATCATCATCCGGCAGCATTCCTTTATTAAAATCCCTATGAGTGAAGCGTACCAGAAAGAATTTTTCGAGAATAAGATCGGCGAGTACAGGAATATGCTGGAAAGCCTCGATAGACAGGATGGGAGTGACCGGACAAGAAAGAATATTGAAGATAAGATATTGAAATACGAGCAGAAAATCAAAAGCCTTGCCGATGTCAAGCGCGACACCGGAGTTCTTGAATTTGAGAAACTCGGTATCGACTACCTTGCGATCGACGAAGCCGATATTTTCAAGAACCTTGAGTTTACTACCCAGCTTGAAAACGTTCGCGGGCTTGGTACGAAGACGGGGAGTGAACGAGCTCTTGATATGTACATGAAGGTAAAGTTTATCCAAAGTATTGACGGCGGTATCACTTTCGCAACCGGGACTCCCGTAAGTAATACGCTCGTCGAAGCCTACACCATGCAGCGTTTTCTTCAGCCCGAGGTTCTACGGGCCCGCGGTATCGAAGCGTTCGACGAGTGGCATAGAATGTTTGCGGAAACTACTCAACAACTGGAACTCAATAATTCCGGTACGAATTACAAAGCGGTTACCCGTTTCAGCCGTATTGGAAACCTGCCGGAACTTCTGACTTCTTTACGCATGACATGGGATATCCGGACCGCCCAGAACCTTGAAGATGAAGGTATCCTTGTTCAAGGCGTCAATCTTCCCGTCATGCACGTTAAGAATGTGGATGCGCCCTCTACCCCTATTTTAAAATCCTACCTTCGTTTTCTTCAAAAAAGGGAAGAAGACCTTGAGAAATCGAAGAAGACGAATAAGAGTGTTCCTTTTAAAGCTAAACAGGATAATGTACTTTCCATCATAACCGATGGGAAGAAGGCTTCCGTCGATATGCGGCTTATCAATCCCGCTCTCCCGGATCATCCTCAAAGTAAACTCAATAAGGCGGTCGAGATAATCTATACCGCTTACAAGGAACATGAAGATAAACGACTGACAACCGCGGTATTTTTCGAGAAACCCCGCGCTTTTGAGGAAGATGAAAACACCGGAAGTAAAACCCTTCTTTTCGACGGTGTAAAAGATATTATCAAAAAACTGATCGATAAAGGCGTAAAACCCGAGGAAATCGGCGATATCCGGGATTACGACACTTATGAAGAAAAACAGGAACTTTTTGAAAAAGTAAACGAAGGAAAAGTCCGGGTTATCTTCGGTTCCGCTGAAAGCATGGGAGCCGGTACGAATATGCAGAGACATCTAAAAACCCTTATTCATGTCGATGCGCCCTGGCGCCCGCGCGACGTTGAGCAGGAAAACGGTAGAGCTCTACGTCCGGGAAATACGAATAAGGATATCGAAGTATATAACCTTGTCACCAAAGGGTCTATCGATACGGGACTTTGGAATATCCTCGATGTAAAATCTAAAGCGATCTCGCAGATCATGTCCGGAGGGGATAACGCTTCGCGCGATATGGAAGAGGAGTACTACGGGAGCGTCAAAGAATTGAGTATCGAAAATCCTATTCTCAAAGAAGCGGTAGAGCTCGATACGTCCCTGAAAAAACTCCGGCACCAGGAGAAGGGGTTTTTGTCCGAAAAAGGACACGCTATCAATAAGATCAATCAACTGATGAACGGATTTACCGGTATCAAGTACCGTGAAAAAATTATTAAGGCTATCGAATACGATATTGAAAATCGTCCTGAAAAAAAGAATGATAAAGGGGAAGATATCTATAGGATTGATATTAAAGGGACTGTTCATACCGAAAGGAAGAACGCCGGTACGCAGCTTATAATGATAGCGGACAGGCTTTTCCAGAAATCTAAACGTTCCGGGTCCACCGAAAGCGAAGTTATAGGCGAATACTTGGGTCATAGCCTTGAAATAACCGCAAACACATTCTTTAGTGAAGATATCCCGGATCATAAGGCCGATATCCTTGTTTACAGTAAATCCGATCCTGAAATATTTTATAAAGTAGGAATTCACTCAAAGAGCGATATCGTGGGTATTACGACTTCGTTATCCAACTTGATTTATAACCGGCTTGAGACTGATCTTCAGAAACAAAAAACAGAGATTCAGAAAAATATGAACGAGATCGAAAACTACAAGAAATTATCCGAAAGTGAATTTCCAAAAGCTCAAGAATTGCAGACTAAACAGGAGCGGTATACCGAAGTTATGAGTTTACTCAATGCTGAAAAAAGTAAAAGGGGCCCTGAAAAGCTGTACGAGCATGATATTCCCTGGGAGATTCTTAATCAGCTTGATTCTGATAGTATCAAAGAGTGTGTTCATGAGTATTTGAATGAATTTTATGGATCTAAAACTCCAAGAATTGATTTAGGAGAATCAGAAAACAAGCAGAAAGATTTAGGATGCGATTCCCCTGGAATAAGTATAAATATGTAAAATGAAGAGGGGATACCGTTTCTTAGTTTCTTACTTTCTTATTTTCCCCTGCCTTATAGTAATACTGGAATAGGATTTAAGTGATTTTAATATGACTTTTATAATGCAGATTATGACTTTTATAATGCAGATTATGACTCTTTTAATGCAGATTATGACTCTTTTAATGCAGAGGTAATAATTGATTTTTATAAGAATTATGACTCTTTTAATGCGTGAAGAGAGGGAATTATGACCTTTATAATGCGAATTGATACTTACTGGAATTATTGAAAAAATGACTTATTTAATGCGATTTTAAGGTAAAAATGAGGTGATTATCTATGAAATAGGATAAATATTAGTGCAGGACACCGCAAATTATGACTTATTTAATGCGTGAAGAGAGCAAATTATGACCTTTATAATGCGAATTGATACTTACTGGAATTATTGAAAAAATGACTTATTTAATGCGATTTTAAGGCAAATATGAGGTGATTATCTATGAAATAGGATAAATATTAGTTCAGGGCACCGCGAATTATGACTTATTTAATGCGTATATATTATGACTTAGTATTGACATAGGTCATATTAAGTAATATAATGATAGACATTCATTGAGGTGAATTATGGCAAAAAAGGACCCGAAAAAATACCTAATCAGACAATCAAATCTATTATCATTTTCAAGACATGACCTTAATTCAGTAGAAAAAAGAATCTTATACTTGATTGTAGCTCGAATCAAACCTGATGATAAGGATTTCCATGATTATACGTTTACCATAAAAGAACTTGTCGAAGGTTTAGATATAGGGGCTGACAATCATACTTTTTTAATAGAGACTACTGAAAAATTAATGAAAAAAGTCTATCAAATCCCGATGGAAGATTCGAAAGACTTGATCATCGCTCCAATATCAAGCGCGGTTCACGATAAATTATTACACACATTGACCTTTCGCTTCGATCCTAATATGAAACCACACTACATGGAACTTAAAAAAAACTACACTCAATACCAATTAGAAATAGTAATTGGTTTAAAAAGTGTCTATTCACAAAAATTCTATGAGATGGCTAAAAGTATAGCGAATAAAGGTGATCCGACAGTTCGTTATAGTATTGCAGAGTGGCGTTACCTTCTTTTCATTGAACCGAACGAATACAAGCTTTATGCTGATATGAAGCGTAAAATATTCAATGTAGCACAGAAAGAATTGGATGAAAAGACTGATATTCACATTGAATTTAAAGAAGAAAAATCCGGACATAATGTGAATTGGGTATGGATGGAAGTTCACAAAATTGATAACGAAGAACAGCGTCAGGAATGGATAAGGCAGACAAAATTCAATCAGCTTCCAAAAAAAGTCCGAGAACAGTTATTATTAAAATCCGGGGCTACCGTCAAAAAAAGTATAAATGATATAGCTTCTAATGTAGAAGCCCGTAAAAAGGCTATTGAAGAAGCGGAAGAATTGGGTTTATTTGATAAAATCCCGGCTGAATCTGTAAATACAGATGAAGAATAGATAGGTTATTAAAAGTATAAATCTTACTTGATTGCTGAAAATCTTGAATCTCCTACCCTGTTATAGGGTATAAAACCACAGGAGGTTTCAATGAAAGTTAGCTGGGACGACACGAAGAATGAAAGAGGAAGTTATGAACTTCCCCCGGAAGGAACATTCCCTGCCATCATTTTCGGCATTTGGGATGTAGGTATCCAGGCAGGCGCTTTCGGTGAACGCCAGAAGTTTGCCATCGGTTTCGAGATAGTGGACGGTGAAGGCAAGCACTACGAGCGTTACAAGCTGTATACCCCGTCTCTTGTGTGCTACACAGATAAGAGCGGTCAGGAAGTGGTATCCGATCTCCGCAGAACCGTCGAAGCGCTTATCAACCGCCCTCTCGCGGAAAGAGCAGAAGAAGACCCTCTCGCCAAGAACGGCGAACTCGATCTCGACCAGTTTATCGGGCGTTATTGCCTGATTAACGTAACGAGACGTTGGAACAAAGCGCGGACTAAGGAATATGCCGACCTGAAAGAGGTCTTTCCTTTTCCCCGGAATTACCAGCGTTTCGCGCCTAACGCCGATTACGGCAATCGCGTTCCGAAGTATATTCAGACTCTGCGCGACAACAGCCTGAATCACGGCGATTCTCACGGTGACGGAAATAACGGTAACAGCCGCCCAGCTTACCAGCCGCAGAGACAGGTAAACGGACAGCCCGGAGCACAGGGAAACGGACAGCCCACAAATCAGCGTCCTAATTATGGCCGTCAGGGTAACGGCAATCAGCAGACTCCCGGTAACGGGAACGGGAACGGGCAGGTTCCGGCGGGTAAACGTCATCTCGAATACACCGGTCCCCGCGGAGCAGGTAATAGTGATGAATACGGTTCGATGGCGGGCGATGACGGTACTGATCCTAACGAACCGCAGTTCTAAGACCCCCGCTTCCTGTAAAAAGGAAGAAAAAATAGGCGGTAAACATTACGGAGCGGGTTAATACCCCGCTCCCCCGCCTTAATTCGGAATCCGGTGCGACCGGCAGCGAAGGCTCGAAGCCTTGTTCCGAGAAGATTTATAAATAATTGAGGAATAATTATATGAGTGAATTTGATATTGCAGCCTACTGGTGTCCTAAGTGTGATACTTTGGATTATGATTTAGAAGAAGAGAAAGAACCGGAAGATGGTTATAAATGTACTGTATGCGGTGAGAAATTGATAGGTGTTTCTCGCTACGATTTAATGGGCGAAGGATCTTTATAATAGTAAAAGGAAGGTTAAAATGACTCATAAAGAATTGGGTTTACTCCGGATCGGACAGCCTGTTTATTGGCTTGGTGATATTGAAAAGCAGGTAACTGCTATTGACGGAGATAAAATTGAGTGTAATGATGGGGATATCCACCATTATTCTCAATTAGAATGCCGGTGCTCGGGTGACCCTATTAAATAAGTAAGGATGGAAATATATGAAAGAACACTGTATTACTTGCAGTACCGACAAATTGAAAGCTACTCTTAAAGGATTAATGAGAATCTTATTTGTACCTATAAAAGGTCATCAATATCTGAATTGGATTGCGCCTCACCCAGGCGGCGGTTGGTACGGTATGGATACCGATGAAATACTCCCGCCGGTTTCTAATAAAGGCTTCGCCTGCCCTTATGGCGTATCAGAAGATAGTTTATGGGTTCAGGAAACCTGGGCAGAAGAAGAAGCTCAGAATCTCGAAGGAGATTATTCTGGGCATATTTATTTCAAAGCTGATGAAGGGATATACATGGGTAATTATGATGGTATAGACATATACAATTATGCACCCGTTAAAAAATGGCGCTCTCCCATTCTAATGCCGCGTGAATATTCCAGAATCACGCTTGAAATAGCCAATATTCAAGCTGTGAAAATTCAAAACATTTCTGATCAGGACGCCAGATTAAGCGGTAGTTATGGTTATGAATTACCCGAAAGTGAAAGATCCTTCAATAGAGGGTATACCAATCCCTACAGGTACGAAAAAGAACGTTTTGCGTACTTCTGGGATTCTTATAACAAAGTCGAATATCAGTGGAAAAAGAATCCGTGGGCATGGCGAATATGTGTTGTTCCATACCGGAAGGGTGTCGAAATCCCGCTGAAAATAGCGGCTTAGGATAGATAAAACAGAAAACCCAGCGATAAATATAGGTATGGGCGGGAAGGGACTCCCGCTCGTACCGGAATATCGAAGGAGATAAATATGAAACCGAATCAAATCAAGGTAGGACGCTTCTATATCGACAAAACCTATAATAACGTCCGGAAAGTATTATCCGTTTTTAAGGCCCCGGGTAAAGAAGGGGTTGAAACACTCCATGTCTCTTACGAGGTAATAATAGGGCGAAAACCGCAGTTCTTCAGGAAAGAACACCCCATTATGACCTTAAAATCCTTCTCCGAATGGGCTTTAAAAGAGATTTCCGAGCAAGAGGTTTACGATATGCAGATCGATTTACAGAACCCTGCCCGGACTAAAAACACCTTCATCAATAAACCGGTGATTGTGAGAATGGATAAAGTTTACGACGTTCTTTTGGACGCGGTAAAGAAACTGGATAAGCTGAATTATAATCCGCCGGAAGAAATTAAGAAAGACCAGCTCGCGATGATCCGTTGGCTTGGTAATACCGCATTGAAAGTTGCTGACGATTATGTGAAGCATAATCAACCTGAAATGAAAGAACCTTTCCGGCAGGATTCCGCGGTATACTGGAAATCCAGTGATGGAAAAAAATATATGCCGCGCGATATGACGGATGCTCATTTACTCAATACCTTCCGGTTTATACTCCGGCAGTGCCTTAATGCTGACGGAATGGACGATGGAAAGGGGAATTCATATACCATTGACCCAGATGAAACCGAGTATGATGTAGTTCTAAAATGCGGCGACATAGAACGGAAAATCGCCAACGAATGCCTGAAGCGTAAATTAATTGATCCTAAGAAAAAGGCAATTTATTAAATAATAAGGAGTGTAAAAGGTTATGATACCTTCGGATAACTGGAAATCCATTCTTGCACAAGGTTTGACTAATTACACAGGCTTCCATTGTCAGAATATCGAATTAGAGGTAATGGATATTCGGTTTAATGATTTTAGTTATCCTAAGATGTATCCCTATTTCGCTTTGATAAAAAAGAATGGAAAGTTAAGTTATCACGGGCGGGCAATCGGGGTCGCATACGAAAAAACTGAATACGCCCTATTTGTGTTCCGGAAAGAATATGGACTTTTAAAAGAAAAAGGGTATCCGGCGTATAACTATTACAATACATGGGATGATGAGAGTATCATCAAAATCGAAGGGCGTTTAACAAAAGATTCTTATCGGCAAATTAAGGAAGCTATGAGGAATTATAATCCGAGCGAGGTACAGATATATGAAGAATGAAAGTTTAAGCGTTGAACAAAGATTGGTACGTGATAAATTTAAACCCAGTAACGGTCTTATTACCTCAATGAAATATATCACCACCCTCGAACTTGAGATCGTCCGGCTTAATGGTATCATCAAAGGTACACCGTCGGGTAATTCTGGTAACAATACGGATAACCCGGTACTTAAAACTCTTTTCGGGGAAACCGTTAAGGCGATCCGGCTTCTCCAGGGGTTCGGGCTCCGGGAATTCGTGAAAAACCACAAGAATTCCCTTGCCGAAATCTCCGGCGATCCGTATGGTTGGTATACAAGCGTTGAAAACGGGGAGCGTATTCCCCGGTCAGAAGAGGAATTCGAGTATCTTGCATGTTGCTTTCCTCATTACGAAGATATGAAGGCGTATCTTTGTAAAGTATGGAGAATTTCTCTTTTTTATTTCACACCGGAATATGCAATGCCGGCGTAGGGAGAAATAGTGCATTATGTAGCTGATTCTATTTTCGATTTACCCGCTTCCGGAAGTTTTGACTGGAAACCGACTAAAACGCGGAAAGAAGAAAAGAAAGAACTCCGGCCTTATCAGATCTCTTCAGCGGAAGCGGTAGAAAAGGCTTTTCAAGAGTTCGATAAAACGCTTCTTGTGTTACCTACCGGATGCGGGAAAACGGTTATTTTTGCCGATCTTATCGACAGATGGTGGAAAGAAAACCGGTATCAATCACTTGTGCTTGCTCATCGCAGCGAATTAATCGATCAGGCCGCGACGAAAATAAGGGCGCAAGCCGGTATCATTCCCGGTATTGAAAAAGCGGATAAATACGCATATATCGATATTCCCGTCGTTATCGCGAGCGTTCAAACATTGACCGGGAAGCGGCTGAAAAAATATCCAACAGATACTTTTAAGCGGATTATCGTTGATGAAGCGCATCACGCGATCGCGCCGAGTTATAAAAACATCCTGAACTATTTTAACGGCGCAAAGGTGCTCGGAGTTACCGCTACTCCTGACCGGGCGGATAACCGTGAGCTCGGGTCATATTTTGAGAGTATCGCGTACCAATACCTGCTTACCGACGCTATAAAAGACGGTTGGCTTGTTCCTATCATCGGGCGGCGAGTTCAGGATTTTTCGATCGATTTATCAGAACTCCGGACAGCGATCGGGGACTTCCTTGAGAGCGAATTGGAACAAATCATCGAAAAATATATCAGTCCTATCTGCACTTCCATCATCAAGGAAACCGCGGGACTGAAAACGATGATCTTTCTTCCGAGCGTCAAATCGTCCGAACTGGTAGCGCATGTACTCCGGACGAAAGGGATTAATGCGTCTTTTCTTTCCGGTTCCTCGACCGAATATGAAAGAATGAACGTCCTGGATAAATTCAAGGATGGAAAGATTACGCATTTATGTAACTGCAACCTTTTCCTTGAGGGGTTCGATGAACCCTCGATAGAAGCGGTCGTCATGGCTCGTCCTACCCTATCCCGGACGGTCTATGCCCAGGCAATCGGGCGCGGAACCCGTATTCACCCCGGTAAAAACGAACTTCTCCTGGTTGAATTCACGTATAACTATGAGAAGCATAAACTCGTGAATGTGTATGAGATATTCGCCGGGAAAGGCTACGAACAGAAAGTCCGTGACGCGGCAGAGAAGCGTTCTGACGGAAAGCGCGATATCAATTTTCTCGAAGAACTCGAAGAAGCGCGTAAAGATACATACGATATCGACCGAATTATGGAACGGGTGTCTTCGATGGATCCGCACGGGTTTGTCACTTACGATCCTTTCGCTTTATGCGATCTTCACGGGGTCGATTTGTCAGGGGAATTCAATATTGAATGGCAGGGTAGAAAATTGACCGGGCACGCCACTCCTAAACAAATTGCTTTTCTTGATGGAAAAGGTATCCAGTACGCGAATACCTTATCTAAAGCCCAAGCATCTATTCTAATCGATATGATCGCGAAGAACGGCTGGAAAGTCCCGGTAAACGTATAGAGAGGTGAAGATGAAGAATAGTATTCCCGTTCATGTCAGAGAAATCGCTGATATACTGAGCGAAAATCATCACGAGGCATACCTTGTCGGAGGCTGTGTTCGGGACCTCATTATGAATACTACGCCCAGGGATTACGATTTTACCACTGAAGCAAGGCCGGATACCGTAATGAAAATATTCAAGGGTCTCGGGTATCTTGTAGTCCCGATTGGAATCCAGCATGGTACGGTAACCGTGTTTATCGATGGAATAGGTTATGAAATTACCACGTTCAGGGCTGAAAGTACCTATTCCGATAAACGCCATCCGGATGAAGTCGTATTCTCGAATACTCTCGAAGAAGACCTGATCCGCAGGGATTTTACGATCAACGCCATAGCTTATGACGTAATAAATAACAGGATTATCGACCCGATGAACGGGCAGGCCGATATCCGGGATAAAGTAATCAGAACGATCGGCGACCCTGATATCCGTTTCAACGAAGACGCGCTCAGGCTTATCCGGGCTATCCGGTTTTCCGTAAAGCTCGGCTTTCAGATCGAACAGGATACCTATGAAGCTTTAATCCGTCAATTTGCCGGTATCAGATTTATCTCCAAAGAAAGAATTAATGACGAACTATCCCAAATTCTTCTTACTGGAAAACCGGAATATGGGATACGGCTTTTAAAAGATACCGGGCTTCTCGCTGAAATTCTGCCGGAAATCGACCGGCTCGATACGGTAGAGCAGAATAATCCTTTTCATATTTTCAACGTTTTCGATCATACCATGAAGTCGCTTTCGGCGTCGGTTCGGGATTTATCCGTCCGGCTGGCAGTATTACTGCACGATACCGGGAAAGCGGATACCAGGACGACCGATGAAGAAGGTGTAGATCACTTCATCGGCCACGCTGAGAAGTCCGAAGAGATAACCCGAAACGTCCTTAACCGGCTCCGCTTCGACGGGAAAACCGTGGCGGAAGTCACAAAACTCGTTCTTTACCATGACGAACAGTTTCCCCGGACGATCGGACGGTTTAAAGGGAAACTCCGGGATATGAATGTCGATATCGAGAAACTTCTTCAGGTGAAGACCGCGGACGTTGCGGGACAGAACCCGGACACTTCGTATGATAAAATGGAAGAAATCGGGCGTATCCGGGACACATATAACAAGGTGATTTATGAAAAACAGCCGTACCTTTTAAGTCATCTTACAGTCAACGGGAAGGATATTCTTAACCGGATTCCGCAAATGCAGGGTAAATTAATCGGTTCGACGCTTCAATATCTGCTCGAACAGGCTATCGCTAACCCGGCGGTTAATAACCCGGATAAACTCCTTGAGCTCGCGGAACGGTATTTCTCCAGGAGTCCCGGAATGAATATCGGGGATAAAGGACCGATCCCCGGAAAAGGATTACGTCTATAAGGAGGTTTTTATGTATAAAGTAATTGGTTTTCTCTTCATGATGATCGCGGTTTTCGTTTCTATTGTCAACGCCGGGCCCGCCGCTAAAAAGGCGAAAATTAATGCTGAAATCAAGCATTGGAATATAATGGACAAGTACACCGGCGACGCTTACTTTGTAAATGGAGTTGAGTTGAGCCGTTATCAGTATGTCGATTACGAGTTCTATAAAAAGGAACCCGGTGTCGGGGTTTTTATGAACCTTCTCCTGCCCGGTTTCGGTCTCGGAAATGTCATCTTAGGCGATAACGACGGCGCACTTATCCAGATAGTCGGATGGTCCTCTTCGGTTTTCGTAGCCGTAACGGGCGCCGCGATCGATAAGAAAGACCCTGGTTCTCAGATCGGAAAGGTAATCGAATATGCCGGTATCGCCGGGCTTGGGTTTTTCATTGTTCGAGGAATTATCAGCTCGTTTACTTTTTGCGCCGACTATAACGATAAACTCTTGGAACTGGTAAAAAATGGAACAATATCGTACAATAAGGATGGGCTTGAAATTAACATCTATCAATATCAATTTTAGGTATGGAAAAAGAAAATAAAAGGCATTTAAAGGATATTTATAATCGCGGCAGACGGCATGGAAAAGCCGATGCAGAACATGGAAAAAACAGGTGTCCCCTTCGCGGAATGAGGCCGGATTATACCGAGAAAGAAATCCAGGCTTATCGTAAGGGGTATGATACCGGATATGACGATTAAACTTACCGGAGGAATTAATGTTAGATTTTCCAGAAGTGACCGATGTTGAAATAGCGTTTGGTGGTTATCCGAAAGAATGGTTTAAAAAGATACTGGATGATAATCACACCGGGGATTTTAATGAAATGGAAACATTGTTTAGTAATTTATTTTATCATGGTGGAAATATTCCTGTAAATAAAAAGTTACCTAAAGACTATATTTCTAAAGGAATAAGACTCTTAAAAGCTATCATGGGTTCCTTTGCGCCAAAACATGAAGAAAAAGAGCGAGTATGTGCGGTAATATTGAAAGCCTTAAATTCAGATTTAATGGAAAAATAAACGGGGTATCCCATGCCGAAGACAGATGAGTATTATCTTTATAGAGACGGACTTGAAGAAGGGAACAGTGATAAAAGAACCGTTAAAGTCTCTTTCTACTTCCCATTGGTCGGTTCGCGGAGATTGAACATAGAAATCATCAATCATGATTCCCGAGGTCATCACTTATATGATAGTGAAATCATTGAAATCCGCGGCGTAAAAAGAAGAGTACATAATTTTGGGGTAACCATCGAAAGAGCTAAAAAAGGCCGAATCTTCAATGTTGTTGAAAGGTTTCACACTCTTCATGGAGTCTTGAAATGCGCGATACTCGACCGCGGCCTTCTCCGCGATCTGGTTTCCGATTTAAAGGACGATGCCGCCGGTGTGAGAAATAAGCCTTTGATCAAGGTCGCTCGCGGACAGATTTTCGCAAATCATTTTGATGAAAAGCCCGTAAGTGATAAAGAAGAACCCGGTCCAAATAAAGGCAGAAAAGATAAGATGATGGAGGAAGAAGAATAGATGTCCCACTTTATGTTTGACGTTGAAACAACCGGTCCCGCACCTGGACTTTATTCTATGATACAAGTCGGGGTTATATTACTCACAAAAGACTTTAAAACCGATACTTTCTTTTACGGTGAGTTTCAGCCTATCTCCCTGAATTATCTCCCGGAAGCCCTCAAAGTAACCGGCGTGTCCTGGGATAACGCCCTGCTCTACCCAGATCCCGAGAAGACTACTAAAGCAATGTACCAGTTTATCATGGATCACAAGAAAGGACGTCCTTTCTTCATTTCCGACTGCGGCCAGGACTGGAATTTCGTAAATTATTACCTATGGCGTTACTGCGAGGATAACCCCTTCGGACATTCATCCATCAATCTTGGGTCTTTGTATAAGGGATGGAAGAATGATATGTTCAGCAGCTTCAAACACCTTCGTAAAACCGCGCATACCCACAATCCCGTTGACGATGCCCGGGGAAACGCTGAAGCTTTGTACGAGATGATTCGTCAGGGTTTCATGTATGTTATATAGAATGAGGGATAAACTTATGAAGCAGATGAAATACATGAACGAACCTCGAACCCCTACTCTTCGGGCGCTCGAAATTATCAAAGAATGGCCCGGAATTTCCGCCATGAATTTCGCGGGGAAGATGTGGCCGGATAGCCCGAAATGGAAGAAAATGTACGAAGGCGGTAACGGTTCGACTATGGGCCGCGGTATGTGGCTTTCAGCCGGAAGTTTTCTATCGAGACTCCAGAAAAAGGGTTTTATCCAATGCTCCCACCCTCTTAGACGGGAACCTAAGCTATGGAAAATTAGCGAGAAAGGAATAGAGTATTTGGAGTGTAATATATGGTAAAATATCATAAGAAGGATATACTTCATTATTTGCTCAAAGAAAAAACATCTCTATTGAATACGGATGGTTTTTGTATTCCTGAAAGGTATAAATTGAAGGGAAATGTTTTATATATTCTGGAAACTTATTATAGTTCTCAAGGAAAGGTAAAATTTAAGCAGATCGAAGTTACAATATTATTCCCTGAAGCTTGTTCAATGAAAGAATATTCCGAATTGTCTCATCCATATTTTTACGATGTACCGAAAAAGATTTTCAGGGAAGCAATAAAATATCCTCCGCGAAATGAAGATTCAAAGAAGTATCGTGACATTGTGAGAGAGACGATTAAATACAAGTCCAAATAAAGAATAGAATATAATTCCAATAAGGATAATTATAGCCCGTTTAATGTATATAATTTTACTTGTCATTATTAACTTATCGCTTCAATATACACAGTATCAATGAATACAACAATGCGCAATGATTACGTTATCATTGAAAACGTAATCATTGATATTCTGTGTCTGTTAATGAACACAAATCTCCCCTGTTGTTATTATTGACGGAACTCATTAAAGAGTTTCGATAATACTTCAGGAGGTCTTAATGTTCGAGGATATTAAAACGGTATTGAACGGAGCTCGCGAGGGAGATGTTATTCTTCTTTTTAAGAATGGGAAAGTCGGGCGCGTCCGCTCCGGGTCAAAACCTGTAAACAGGACCAGCGAAGAGATCGCCGGATCATACACTATCCGTGAAGTCAAGAGCGGCGACGCGCTCGCAGCGGAAGTGTATCGCGGTCTTGTCTTTTCTCCTTTCGAGGTATTTTTTCACTAACCCCTATCCTTCTCAAGAGAGGAACCCGCCTTTTCAGGCGGGTTTTCTTATGGAGGATATATGAGGGCGGAATTATACGGCCATTTTATGCAAATGTCTTTCCGGCTGCTTCTCTTCCTTAACTGCGGTGCTCTTTTTTATATCGGTAAGCCGGACATCGATACGGTGACTGTCGGTTGTTTTCGTATTCAGAGTTTTGAGCTCTTCGATTTCACCGGCTAAATCCGGATTATTTTCAGCGATTTTCGAGAGTACCTCTTTATACCCCACAGTAACCTTCGGGATAAAACTCACCATAATCTTGTCGCCGTAGTCTCCGGCGGGGATCGTGATTTTCTCTTTTCCGGCGATCTCGACGAATTTCTCTTTCAGAATATCCATCTGTTTCTCCAGCATTCCTTTCTGCCGGTAGATATCCACATACTGACTCGCCAAGATCACATAATCCTGTTTTGTGATCACTTTTTCCAAAGGCGGGAGTTCTTCGGGAGAAAGGGACAGATACTCTTTGTCGAATTTGAGCCAAGCCTTTTCAATATCCTTCATCATCTTCTTGTCCGGGAGAACTTCGCACAGTTCGTATTCTCCGTCATAATAAGCGGCAAGATACGCTTTCTGCGCGCCCGAGACGAGGAGCTGGTGCTGTATCTGGTACATATAATGATCCGGCGGGGTGCCGTTATTCTTGACGTAGTTAAAGGTATGTTCGGATACCTTGATTTCCAGTACGGTATCCATCGAAGGATTAAGACCATCGAAAGACGCCATGAAACGATCATCTTTATCCATATTACCGACTGCGGGGCGGAAGTCAATCCCCAAATCTTTTGATACCATTTTTCTGACGATCGGTTCTGTAATTCTCCCTTCTGACATCCGGGGATTATCCTTTATTACGACAAGGCCGCGCATGAGGTGCGCGAGATAAAGACTCTGATCGGAATATTTGCAGAACGGGGACATATTGAACAAATAAGGGGCGTTAGAAGCCGAAAATTTCATTTTCCGATATTCTTTCCATTCCGTACTCCCTTGAACCGCCTCGTTTCCCTCTAAAATTTTCATATATTCCTCCTCTATCGTGAATATATTATACATTATCTAAAACGGTTTGTCAATAGTAAAACAAAAAATATATTGTGTTATAATATAAAACCTGTTGACAAGCGTATAATAATATAATATAATCTGTGTATCGAAAGGATAAAGTGAGGTAATTTATGAAAAACTATCACTTTCTCGGCGTTGTTACGGCATATAACGAATTTCTGAAACACAGTGTCTTTGTTTTCAAAATGGAAATCCATGAGTTTCTAATGAATTTCCTGAAGGAATCCGGTAAAATAACTCCGGATCGGCTTCTCGAAATAGAAAGCGGAGTCGCCGCGGTTGTCGATAAGATCACGGAGGCCGCTGGACTACACTCTCCTTTCAGCCTTGAAAAGACTATCAATATGCTGAACGAAGCTAAAACAATGCTCGATAACGTAGAAATGTCCCTCAATATCGATTGTTTCCGCAGTTTCGCAAACAAAAAATCTGTTACTCTCAATGAAAACGTCCGGGATGGCGTCGCGCTTTTAATGGATAACGTCGATCGCAGTCTTGAACATATCTCTACCAGTTGTGGCCTAAAAAGATAACGTATTCGGATATAGTCCGTTAATATAACAGGAAAAGGAGATAATCATGGATGGAGTGAAAGGAATACTGGTTATGCCTACCGAAGTATATTCCCGTATCGTCGGGTATTACCGCCCTGTAAAAAACTGGAACGATGGTAAACGCCAGGAGTACACAGAACGGAATAATTATGATACGAAACTTACCCCAAAAATGAAGGTGTAACAATGGGATCAAAGCCGATTGTCTCCCTAAAACGTACTGTTTTAGGGTATTTTATTCTCAATCCGGATATGACCGATAATTCCGGTTTACGGTATAGTGTCGGGAAGAATTATCACCTTCACCATGATATCGTCCTCGGTTTTTGCGGTTTTCACATTTATAACGGTCCTTCCGGATTGAAGAGTATCAACCTGAAATATAAAAAGGTTTTCCTCGCGGTCGGATGGGGAAATACCGCTTCAGATATCTGTCAAACCGCCTGCTCCCATATCCGGCTTTTACGAGAAATATCCCAGATAGAAATGAAATTATAACCCCCACTTTCCTTGTTTGAAAGCCCTGAACCTTTATCGGTCAGGGCTTTTTTAATTCTTCACGCTTGTTATTCCTTAAACAGACAAAGGAGAGATTATGGAAAACGTTAAAGCATTATTGTCCGATTACCTAAAGGTACAGGAAGGTTTTAAAAAGGAAGAAAAGAAGATCGTTGATCGGCTTGCCGAATACTTCCGCGAAAACCACATTCAGGCCCTTGAAATACTCGATGACGGATGGGAATTCCGCGATAACGACGATACAGAATACGTTATCACGCATATCGTACTCCATGAAAATGAGCTGTACGCCGCGCATTTTCCGAAGTACGGAGATAACGATACCCCAGACGAAACTACCGTACTGCAAGAAACCGGCACGGTCGAGCATATTCTCCGGTGCATAATTCAGAACTTCACCAGACCGGTTGACAATCCCGAGGAAATCATCCGCCTCGCCTATCTCGCGGAACATGGCGTACCAATGCCTGAAAACGCAATAGCGTAACCTACCCTACCCCGCCTAAAAGCGGGGTTTTTCTTTATCTCTTGCTCTGTTATATATCAAATAATACAAGGAGCAGGGTATGTCAGACAAAGGTTTAGTCTTATCGATAAGCGCAGATAGCGCCCAGATAGGACATTCGGAGAAAGCGGACAGGTTTATCCGCACTATCATTCAGACCGAAAGTTTCGGGATTGTCGTGATAGCAAAAAGCCGCGGAGTGTTCAATCTCTACTCGACCGGCGGGTTACAGTCGCCCGAACCGAAACAGTTTTTAGGATCGGTTAAAATGGTTGACGGAAAACCCGTTATCGACCAGAAGGGCGACCTTCTTCAAGGTTTGGAAGCAGAAAAATATTTCTATTCCGTAACCGATGACGATGGACTCGAACGCGATGAAGAAGGGAGATTAACGGGTAACGAACTTCCTACCCTTGATAAGTTCGGAGCGACATACGCTTCTCCGGAGAAAGGGTACTGGCAGGAGCCGGATGGAACGTTTACCGCATTCGAAAATGAAGAGCCTTTATTCGATAATTTTATTGGGGTTTTCGACTCCAGTGAAGAAGCGGTTGAATGGCTTAATAACCCGGATAAAGAATCCAATACCTAACTTCCGGTTCCCCGCCTTTGGGCGGGGATTTTTATATCTCCGTCTATGTTATTTATTAAAACCGATAAGGAGCGTCTTATGGACGAATTGCTGAAAGGGAAAGAAGCAAAAGAGTATGTCGAAAAAGCTCTCAAGTACGCTGAAGACCATAAGGGATATGGAGCAGAGGTATACGGTTATAAGGCCGGGTATTATGAAGAAGGTAAGGTTTATGTCGCATTCGATAATACCGATAACTGTTGCTGGGTAGAGGAATTCAAAAGTCCTCGGGAAGCAGAGCAATGGTGTCTTGGAGAAATCGATTCCGACGGCTATCCTGTCAATCCCAGCGAGTGGATATGTGATATTGCTTGTGGGATATAACCCCTACCCGCCTTCGGGCGGGTTTTTCTTTATCTCCAGTATTGTTATTTAATAAAACCCAAAAGGAGAGTGTATGAAAGTTCAAGAAATCATCGAAGAATACGGGAATGTCAAGAAAGCCTATGAGGAAATCGAAATGAAAACCATCGAAGAACTCACAAAGGTTTTCAAAGAGAAGGGCGTCCGTTATATCACTTTGGATGATGTCTGTATTGACAGCGAAGCCGATGAAGACGGATTAACCCCGGCGCGGTTTATCGCTCTTCATACCGACCCGACCGGTATTTTCAAAGATGAAGTCTTGTGGCTTATCTATGACGACGACTTTTCGGGAGACACGGTACCCAAAATGCTTATATCGTTCCCTTCCGCAGAATTGGATAATATTATCTGCGGACTTACCGACGAGGCGTTAAACGAGGAACAGGAGGAAGATATCGTCAAAACTATCGACGGTTATTTCCGCGATACGTGGCCGGAGTTTTATAAGAAAAACGCCTGATACCCTGCACCCCGCTTCTATGCGGGGTGTTTTATTTTTCAATCTCCTACCTTGTTGTAGGACATATATAAAAAGGAGTATGACATGAAAATATTAGTTAAACTATCCGACGGTAAAACATACGAAGGTATTGTCAACGATAATACTAAGAATATGACTTTCAGTATCGCCGACCGGAGCGGACGCATTATCGACCAGCTTCCCGGATATAAAACGGTTGAAGTTATGACAAATGTCGGATTGATCGCTTATGCTATCAGTCTCGAACATTTCAATCTTGCCGACGCCGGTGTTTTACTGGAATTCACACACGGGAAAATTACCGTAAGCGGAAATATCCCGTCACCCTCAGTTAGATATGAGATAGTTTCCATCGTCGAAACCGGTGAGGAATTCGGAAATGTTTTAGTCCGGTTCCGGGATTTAAAAACCACGGTGATTGACAGCGTATGCCTCAATACTTTCAGGAAAACGCTGACGGACCAATACGATCATTTCTTCGGAAAAGGTTACTGGATAGACGACCGCGTTCCTATTACATGGAAAATAAGGGCTACACGGTACTATTCTGTAACGGTTGAAGAAGTCGTAAAAGCGTCAAGTTACGAAGAAGCTCAAGCGATGATGGAAAAGAAACTTGCGGACTCTGGCTTAATCAACCGGCTTCGGTTCGACCATGACGATATGGATTATGATACAAAGGTTTTTCGTGGTGAAATAAACAAAATAGCGGGAGTAAATTAAATGAAACCTAATGTCATTGTATACTCCGCTTTACCAATGAGCGGAAGAAAGATTGAAGACGTTAAAGAGCAAGCGTGTCTTAACGAGCTCTTCCTGAAAAACATAGGGTTCGAGGTGATTAATCCCTACCGTAACCTGAAATTGGTTATCGGGGCAAACGAGCAGACTGTTCGTAATGGGATTGTCCAGAAAACTACTAACGAAGTCGTGAGTAAAACCATCGTCGGAACGTGCCTAAAAAGCGTATTATCCGCAGATATCCTTGTAGTAGATTTTCGCGGGGCGAAAGAAGTATCGCAGGGGTGTATTACGGAAATCGCGTGGACGTACCTATTCGAGAATAAAAATACCGTTATCATCATGGAAGATGGAAATTTACATCACCATGATTTTATTTTCGGAATGTCCGACCGCGTTTATTCCTGCTTTGACGAGGCAGAAAATTATCTTTGTGAACTCCGGGATATCCATATTCGGCGGAAATATCCGGCAGCGGAAGATTTAAGCGAAGAAACTTATATGCCGAAGGTGAACGATCAATCCTTTCATT
The DNA here is from genome assembly GCA_013177895.1 of Brevinematales bacterium. GTDB lineage: Bacteria > Spirochaetota > Brevinematia > Brevinematales > GWF1-51-8 > GWF1-51-8. The sequence goes on from JABLXV010000003.1 coordinate 79,609, forward strand.
GCTCCTGCGGGGCTAACGTTTTCAAGAAAATGAAAACAGATCAGTCGGTATATATTTGCAACTCTTGCGGATTGCAGTACAGAGGTATATAATGTGTAACGTGAATAATCATTCGGGAGTTCGGGTGTATGACTAAAATAATATACGGGAGCGATTCTTTCGATGCGACTGAGAAAGAGGCGTATATATTTCATAAGTTTTGGCGGAATGTCAATAACCGGAAAAACTACAACTCCCTGAACTCCGCTGAAAGCGGGATTATCCGCGAGCTCTATCAGCGCATCTCAAATATCAAAGAATACGATAAAACCTTCGATATACTCCTTCCGGATCGTTCCTTCCTCGCTACCCCCGTCCGTCGGCTTGTCATCGGGGATCACGGGCCCTACTACGAATTTGACCTGGAAGCGTGCCGGGCACCGCTTATCATTCCTCGCGACCAGTTATTCCGCATTTCCGACGAGTACGGCGGATTAGTCAAGTATGAGTGGTATCATCCTAAAAACTACCCTCACATCAAAGTATACTACCAGCTCGCGACGGTTAAGTACGCCGATTATATCCCTGAAATGTTCTATGTATCCCCTTTTGAAATCTCGGACGTTCCTGTCGAAGCTATCGGAAAGGAATTTAAAAAAGAAGAAAGTTTATTGTTCATTTCATAATCCTGTCAATAATTACAAATACCCCCTATTCTATTCCGTACTCTATCTTTAATACCGAAGTGTATATTAAATGTAGTGTGTTTATTGAAATATATCTATTGAAATTTATTAGCCAATACATACATCTCTATCCGCTATTCTGTTATTATTCAAACGAAAGAAGGAGCGCATTAATGAATAGCGACAGTATCAATACCCTAAAGTGTTTATTGAAAAACCCATATTCTTCTTGGCAATTCGGCTTAGATCATCTCGGAGTCCCGGATGAGGACAGTATTCCGATGAAGAAAGTATTCGGCAGACTCGGTAAACAATACCTGAAATATCTTGCTGAAAAACTCGGCTTTATCGAATACGAAGTCGGGTATAATCCTTCCGGGATAGCTTGTTCCGGCGACCTTAGACTTATGGGTATGTGGGGTAAAGATAACGGCGTCCATATATTTTTCAACGCGGATCATGTATGCCCGTGGGTTACTTACCGGACTATAAAAAGCCTGAAAGATTATTCCGGCGGCGTCAATCAGCAGATGAGTTTCAATGAATTATTCAATCTGGAATATATCATGTATTTATTTATCGGAATCCGAAAGCCGAAATATGCGTGTAATAGCCGCATAGTGAAAGCGCGAAACGCGGAATATCTTTTCGAGATTGTGTAAAAATAAGTAATCATTCAAGAAATGTTATAGGTTAATGTGTTTCATTAGGAAAATATATATTTCACATAATTTCTCTTTTGAGGGTTGTACGGCAGTATTATTATATAGAACTCAAGAGATTTTCTCCATTTAATAAAATATCCTACCAGGATACAATAAAAAATGATGGAGGTCATTATGAAAGTTACTCGGTTACTTTTCGTTTTTGCGGCTGTCATCATCTTTTTCTCTGCTTGCAGCTTGAATGGGATTGCTGAAAACACGCCGCCCCCTATCGTGGTAAAAGGTCCTACCGGGATCGATTGCCGGGAAATGACTAACTACTTCGCTTCTCTATCCAAAGAAACGAATGAGGAAGTCTTGCTTTCAAACACTTTTTCTCTGAATGAAATGTTTCTCCAGATCAGTACCGTGGAGAGCTATTACGACTACCTTCAATCTTTTGATATGAAGCGTGTTAGTGAAGAACTTTACAATCTCCTTCCGGGAGCACTTTATCGTGCAGATATGCTCGATCAGGGTATCTTATCGTCTATCCGGTGTGTGTCAAACTCCGCGACACTCGTATTTTTGAGCTTGGGGATTCACGACCAAATAATACCTTCTGTCAGTTTCGCAACCGGTACTTACCCGGAGATCGCGATTAACGACAATATCCAAACTATGCTGAAGGATGTGGATTGGAGTAGGCTCCCGCAGAAAACAATTTGTACCATTGAAAAAGCGATGTACTTCGAGTCGTCCTCTTCCGGAAATAAGTCGGAACTCGCCCTCGGTATTCCGGGGTTGGTAAAAGTCGATTCTATGAATGAATTCGGAAATGACGTAGCGCAGGCTAAAAATCTCCTCATTCTCCATATCAAACGCACTTACGGGGAATTGATCTGTTTCTATGAAAACCCGCTCAAAATCAAACCAGAAGAAGATGTGGCGTATATGCCAGTCACCCCAAATCACTCTATAATAGAAAATTCTTTAGATATTTACATCGAGAGTAAGGAAGATTATGAAAGCACTTTGGCAAAACTTTCATCCGGTCTCGGGCTTGAAATCGAAGGGGTTTCGGCAGGAGTATCCGGTGGGACGGAATTATCCGAGAGTATGTCGAAAGCTACTATCACAGTCCGGCTTATCCAGAAAGGCCCCGCGCTCACTTCTCTTGAACTGAGCGACATAATTAGTAATTTTCTCTCCACTCATAAACCCGTACTGGGCTCTTCGACGCTTTATAGTCCGGACAATACTGTCGGATGGATCAGTTATTCTGGAAAGACACAAATCAAGAAATCGGGTCCCGTTCAATGCGAGGTTACTTATAATAACTGCCATTTTTCAAGACCGGGCGGTTCCCCGAAAGAGATCGTCGGTGATTTTGTTATTACCATTTATACACCTACTCTCAAATATCCCGTAGCTGATATTATATCCTACATCACGAGTTATTTTGGTTATTATGTCTGGCTTGGCGGCGGGAACGGTCGAGAAACCGATGGAATAGTCAAGATTAATACTAACGAGATACAGGTATTCCCAAATAAAATAGTTATTACCGCCAATAGAGCGATGGGACGTTGGTGGAACTATTCTTACGGAGGGTCTACAGGAGAGAAGAGTAAATACTATGGTGATATTTATTTTGACGCCGTGACTATGCGGTTGTATATCGGCGGTGACCAGTATTACGATCCGGGTTACCGATGGAATAACGGTACTACATATTAATTTCCATAACACTATTGTAACAGGGGCTAAAAGCCCCTGTTTTTTATTCTGCTTTTACCCCGGCTTTGTCCGGGGTTTTTTAATCTTCTCCCTTGTTATCTATCAAACAATAAAAGGAGCAAGTATGGGTAATCACTGCGAAAACAGACTTTACGTCGTCGGAGACCTTGATCTCTTGGCTAAGTTCGATCAGGATTTCAGGAAAGACGGTACACCGAGGTTTTTAAACGCCCTTCCGCCTGAAAATGGGGTTGATCCCGAAATATGGTTATGGGAGAAAGGAGAACTGGAAGAGGATATCGACGATGATAGCATGATCGAAATGGATACTTCTGGACACCTATCCCATTACTTTAACCAATGGGGAAATGCGTACAATGAGCCTTGCTATTTCTATGAATTTTACACCGATCACATGAGCGCCTTAAATATCGTCGAAAAAATCGCGCTCAGATATCCCGATCTTATTTTTGATCTCCAGTACGATAACCTCGACGATGGTTTTAGCGGACATATCCAGTATTTAGGAAAGAAAATCCTGAAAGCAACGTAGAACAGTGACCGCCGGTATTAACCGGCGGTTTTTATATCTACCGGTTTGTTATTATCTAAAACCTAAAAGGAGTTACCAATGTTAAGAGATTACGGAGAAATAATCCTTGATACGGAGTTTTGGGATTGCGAATGCCCGGATCATTACATTCATCCGGTCAAGGATGAGATATGCCCGAAATGCGGCGCGACGCAGGAGGAAAGCCCATCGTCTCGCGCTTTAGAAGTAGCGAACCCCGAAAATCATTTCAAGGAGTAAGGTATGATAATGACGGTAACGAATATCCAGCGCATTCTTCTCGATAACGGGAATGAAATCGCGCTTCAGGACGGACAGAAGTTCTATGAAACAAAAAAAATGTATCACATACTTGATACTTCCAAGAACTTCCGCAAAATCGCCGGACTGAAAAAGTCTTCGGTCGCAATGATCTTCGAGTAAAAGCTATGAAAATCCTAGATTTATTCTGCGGTGGAGGCGGCGCGGCGATGGGTATTCACCGCGCTTGCCCGACAGCGGAGATTACCGGAATAGACATCGTAAACCAGCCCGAATATCCGTTTAGATTTATCATAGGAAACGTGATGGATTTACCGATCGATTATCTCAAATCATTCGATTTTATCTGGGCGTCCCCGCCTTGTCAACGATATTCACAATTAACAAAAATGAATGTATCTAAGGGAATAAAAAACTATGATGATTATCCAGATTATTTTCTTTCTATTCGTGAACGAATAATTTGTTCAGAACGTCCTTATTGTATTGAAAATGTTCCGCAAGCCCCTTTTGATCACATAAATTCATCTGTTATTTCTCTTGATGGCGTGATGTTTAATTTAAAGGTTGTTCGACGTAGATTATTTGAATTAGGCAGATTCTGGATATTGCAACCCTTACGCCCGAAAAAACGTGGGTCCACGATGGATGGTACTTACGTTTGTGTTTATGGGCATAGTGCTGTCAATAGCGGTAAAATGAAGAAACCTTCTTGGGCAACCACTAAAAGCGGCCTACATACACGCCAGATTGCGATGGGAATAGATTGGATTAATAATAAAAAAACTCTGTCAGAAGCAATTCCGCCGGTATATTCAGAATACATTTTCAACGGATTTCTTCATAATAGACGGTAAAGCCTTAGTTTACAATCTCTTAAACTGTTATCTATCAAACAGGTAAAGGAGAGCGTATGAATGTAAATATCGTGAAAACGGTCATTGAAAAGCTGAACACTTTTTCGTATTATGGTACTGAAGCAGATTTTCAGTTTATCTTCGGGAAACACATGGGGTCGCACCTCTGGGGAAAGTTCAAAAAGGCGGATAGGGATATTGTCGCTTTTTTCTATGAACTTGACCGGGAGAACAGCGAGAAATTTCTCAAAGCGGTCGCTAAACTTTCAGTAAAGCCTTTAACGGATGGCGAAATGGTAGAAGTGGATCCCGGCCGTGTCGCTCTTAGAAGTCTCGATATCGTCGCTTAACAGTCAGACGGCAGACAATCATTGTTTCCATGAATAACAAAAATCCCCGCCTTTCGGCGGGGATATCTTATTTTCACTTTTTCAACGCTGATTTCGCATCGATCGCATCCTTCGGTTTTTCTCCTGTTCCACAAGTGAAGAAGTAAGTCAGTTTGTAGTCCCCTTTCGCTTGATTATCGACTATGACGTCATCCACGACAAACCATTCATAACCGTTATCGAGCGCGGTTTCGGCGGCCTTGTTCTGCGCCGTTTCCTTCATGGCGTCGGTTGAAGTCCAATGAATCGCGAATACTTCGGCGACGAACTTACTTTGGGATATGTTCGTGACCGAGACCGGGCGGAGAACGGAACTGCACGAAGAGAAACCGAGAACGGATAATAGGAGAAAAATCGAAAATACTTTCATGGAAACCTCCTTTTAGTGTGAGCCGGTATTATAATTTATCATTCCGGGATTGTCAACGCCGTAAAAATCAATCTTGTAATTTGTTATATTCTAAGCAGTAAAAAGGCAGGGTAATGATATGGAGAATAATATGGCTAAAGGATGGATATTTCTCTATGAAAACATGAGAGATGTTTACGGAATATCCTACGAAATCGGGAAAACATACCGGAAATATACCGAACTGTTTCTTTCCCCGGATAACGCATTTTGTATTATGGATACCCCCTCGGAGTTTATGCCCTATTACCCGCCGAACATGGATTCCTACTCCTTTTACGAGGTCGAGGCGTCCGGATTAATCGACCGGCGAAAGGGGTATTTATTCTCTTCCGAAATGAAGATTACGCGCCGGATACCCTTCGAGGAAGTTCTAAAAACGATTATCAAAACCAAAATCGAGGTCTGGGGCAGTTTTCTAATCTACGCCATCGACCGCCGGTATGAAGAGCTCGCGGTTAAATTAATCGAAAACGGCGCGGATTTGTCGATCATCGATGCTTATGACGAAACCCCGCTAATGCGAGCGTGTATGCGGGGGTTATACGATATAGTCAAACTCCTTATCACTTCCGGCGCAGACGTGAACCAGAGAAACGAACCGGGCAGGACCGCCCTTCATTATGCCGCTCAGATGGAAACCTGTTTTACGGACAAAGAGTACGAAATATTCGAGCTTCTTATCGCTTCAGGAGCGGATGTAAACGCAGTAGATGAATACAACAGAAGTCCGCTTCTATCGTATAGTGTCGCCCGAACGGATATAAGAATAATAAAGCTCTTGGTCGATCACGGCGCGGATGTCAATGTCATTAACGATTACAATGAAACCATTGTCTACAAATTATGCCATGAAGGTACTCCTGAAATTCTGGAATACCTTATTTCCGTAGGCGCGAATATTCACGTCAAGAGCCGTTCTGGGTGTACCCCGTTATTATGGGCGGCCACTATGAATAATCCCGGATATGTCAGCGTTCTTCTCGATCACGGCGCGGATATCACAGAGCGTAACGAAGAAGGATTGAACGCATTGGAGATAGCCCAAAAACATAACTACAAACAGGTCGTCAAGGTGCTGGAAAAGAAATTCAGTTCTTGATAATTGTTGTATGATAACAAACATAAGGAGCGAGTATGAGGTATTATTTAACGAAAGGCAGTAAATGCGTAACGCCCGGGGCGAGGATCGTCTTTACCGGCGACCGGTTTGAAATGACCGGGGATGATGATGGTATCTTCTTTAAGGGTTTTCCTGTAGAATTCAACCAAGACGGTAAACCCTATGTATTCGTCGAAAACCCTCATCAACTCATGGATGATGATGTTCTTTTCGGTGCTGACGCGCAGAATTACTTCCGCGAAGCGCTGAATGCCGGTCCTTCTAACGGACGTAATATTCACTTGGAAGGATGCAGGGGCTATTTCGGTTCGGAAAGTATTACCGCTTTCGATAACCGGGACTTCCGCCTTAACGAAGTGAGGTTCGATACGGAAGAACTCGCTATCCACTGGTTGAACGGCGAGATCGACGAAAAAGGACATCCTTTATCTAAGTAACTAATAACCCCCTGATATTCAGGGGGTTATTTTGTATCTCACTTTCTGTTATCCATCGTGGTAGGTAAATCATAATCAAAGGAGCGTATTTATATGGTGAAAATACAGAATAAAATTTTGAATACAATCGGTTGTGAGGCTGAATTTATCATTTTTTGTGAGGGTAAACTATATAATGCTGAAATGGTTATCGCTCCTTTTAACGGGGGATATGTCGGTTCTTCCAGTATACAGCTTTCATGGCACGGTACCGGATGTTATCCGTGTATTCGGGATCGTGTATTCCCTACCAGAGACGATTGTATAGAGTTTCATGCGGAAAGAATCCGCGAATATCTGAAAGGTTCTTTGAATGGCGATTCTTATGACCGGTATGCGTCGATCGCGTTGAAAGAATTCAATAAAAATTACAATGAATATATGGAACCTTCGTTATTTTCAAAAACATCAGGAGATTAAACATGGTTAAAATTGTAATTCAGTATAACGAAAGACGCAAGCGTAATCTTGAATTTATTACATTTTGGAAGGGTAAAAATGTAAATTATAAGGTCGAAATGATTTTAGCTCAGTATGACGGTCAGTATGTAGGATCAGCCTGTACGGACTTGGCACTCTGTGGTTATGGATCATATCCTGATGAGCAAAATCAAAGATTCCCTACTCGGGAAGCATGTATAGAGTATCTTGCCATGAATATACGCGACTATTTGAAAGGTAATGGAGATAAACTCGCCCCGATCGCGCTAAAAGCGTTTAATCTCGCATATAATGACTATACAGAACCTAAATTATTCGCTTAGGAGCGTAATTTATTTCATAACCCGGTAAACATAACGGAATAGGGGTATTTTACCATCCTTCCCTTTTTTAGCTGTAATCAACCTCTTTTATCATTCATAAATCATTGAAATGCGATATTTACATCTTAATACCCTGAAAAACCCGATATTTATATTATAATAACCCTCAAAATATGCCGTTATCAGCCTTTCCTAAGCCGTTTTGTTGATATTTTACGCACATTCCTATATTCCGGCGGGATAAAGCCTCTATACGGGCTTATTTAAGAATGTAGGGTTTTTAAAAGCGGATCCTGCCGCCTGTTATTAGTCAAATGACCGGTAAGGAGCGTCAATTTATGGATATTAAGGTTGTGGTTCATGTAGAAAACGGCAGGGTTGACGGCGTATACACTGATAATCCCGAAGTCAATGTTCAGGTATTCGATTTTGACGAGTATAACGAAGAAAATCCGAAGGAATGTGACTTCACAAGCGCGATCGCGGGAATGAAAAGTATTTATTAACCCTTTAACTCCATTCTTGATTAAGCGGTATTAAATACTGACGATAATTATATTACTTTCAGAATACCCCCTTTCTTCTACACGTCCCCGCTTCGGTTTAGTCCGGGCGGGGACTAATTTATTACAATCTTCCCGCCTGTTATATCTCCGGAAGACATAATAACCTACCGGAGGTAGTCATGGATAAAAAAGAGTATTTCGACCGCTGTAAGGAGCATGATTGGTATTACCAGTACGCCGAGGGCGGGACGTATTACCGCGGTTCCGCAAACGATGAGTTCCTGCGCAAAACCGCAAAAGAAAACCCCGAGCTTGAAGCGATCTACGATGCATGGTACGATCACAATTTCGGGAAGCCTGAACGCGGTCCGCGCCCGACCTATGAAATGTTTGGGATCGCGGAACTCAAAACGGCTTAAACTCTCCTTTCCCGCTTACAGACAAGCCCTGTTCTTCGGAACGGGGCTATTTTTATTATCCCTATCCCTGTTATTTTCTCAAGGAGTGTACACCATGATCGCAAAAAGCAATTACGTCATTACCAGCGAAGAACTCGAAGCTATCAGGAAAGTATTCGAGCATTACGAGTATGAAGCACGACAAGATTACGAAAACGCCCCTATTTTGCAGAAAACGGATCATATTTACCACTCCGTCCATGCTTTAAAAAGGGTCATTAAAAGGAATTCTTTCTAAATAATCGTAAATCTCCCTATCTGTTATTCTGTAAATAAGATAAAGGAGAGAGGTATGAAGGTTATCGAAGCTGGGCAGGTTTACGAGCGGCATATCCGCGACAGAAATCTCATTATTCTGAGGCGGATGTATTTTGCCGTTATCGGTATCAAAAACGACAGGGTGTATTTCGTAAAAGGCGAGGTTCAGAGCGGAAAGTTTAAGGCGTTCTATCAGGGGGTAAAACAGCACGATCTTTATTCCCGTAAGATGGACGTATGCGTTTTGAATCAAGATGTACAGGGATTTTGTGAAACCTACCGCCCTGTAAAACGTCGGATGGACACTAATTCGGAATCGTTCAAGGCTATTTTAGCCCACGTTTCCATTTTATAACGGAGTACGATATGGAATACCGGTATATCGCGGACAGTACGGCGAAAGAGTATAGGACCGAGCGGGGATACTTGCGGGGTATTCCCCGCTTCGGCAGGACTACAAAACTGGTCTTAAAATCGACCGGCGAAGTAGTCTTTGAAGGGATGGGATTATGCTCTAAAAAGAGCTTGATCTATACCCATAATCAAGTCTTACTCCGTAAGAACGGCACAAATTTAGCAGGATAAAAACGAAAAGGAGGATATATGGTCGATTTTAAGATGGTACAGGATGGAATCGAACAGGAACGGAAGAGATTTCAGGATATTGTTGAAAACGGCGAGGAGGAACTTCTTAATCTTCTTCTGGAAAGAAAGATCGCTTGTATCAAAATATCCGATGTGTATTTCCAAACACCTAATAGTGATTACGAATACGAGGCTGATTATCTCTTCATCAGTAAGGATGAAGAAGGTAAAAAGAATCTTGTGTTAATCGGTACTGAAAACACCGAATGGGGTAACGGAAAAGACGGTATTCTTTTCTACAATCTCAACCTTTACGAAAAAACAAAAGCATTGACTTTCGCTATCAACCCGGACAAATTAAGGGTTTACGACCTCGTAAAGGATAATGATGGTGTGAAAGTCAAGTACAAACTCAAGGAAGAAAACATCTTCAGGTTCGAGGAGTAAATATGCAGGAAAATCTTCGTTTAGTCGGGATGAATGTTTCGACGACCTATTCGGAAAGAAGCGGCGAAGGCGGGTTTCCGGCGTTCACATTCATATCCCTTCGCTTTTATATCAAAAGCACCGGGAAATGCGCCAGAATGACTATCGCTGGAAACGATCACGGGTTCCAGGTGAACAGGGCTTTTAAAGAAGCGGACAAAGAGACCAGAAAGGTTATTCTTGAGAAAATCGAACAGATATTCCGGGATAACCTTCTCGATACCTTCCCGCTCGATTTTTAGAACACGCCCCGTCGAAAGACGGGGTTTTTTAATCTCCCGGACTGTTATATATCAGTTCCACAATACAACGGGAGGGTTTATCGTGGAGATCGTTGCAGTCCAGGGAGTCCACAAGAGTCCGTCAGGAAGATGGACTGGAGAGAACGAAAAGGGTAATAAAAACGCTGAAAAAGGCATTGAAAAGTCTCATTCTGCTCCATACCGGCCTTTTGAGGCAATCTTGAAGGAATGTTTCGAGAAAAACCCCCGCTGAGAATGATAACCCGGCAGGAAATGGACGTCCGCCGGGTGTTCTATTTCAATAAACCTAAAGGAGAATATATGACGTTTGAAGAGTATCTTACAGAAGTCAAAGAAACCAGAAGTTCACTTAATGAACTCGTGAGCGATGCTTTGAACACTTTCAAGAACGAAATGATTAAGAAGAAAATCACTTGTTACGCTTTTCTTGAAGATGGAGAACAGTTTTATTTTTGGAATCGGGATCGGAATATTAGGTTTGTCGGTAAGTATCTTATGCTTGTCTGGTATGAATGCACGAAGGAGTATGAATTTGTGATTTTGGGAAAAGATATCTATGGCGAAATTCATACTTACATGATACTTGATGAATTGCAATACTCCGAACTTGAAGAGTTAGTAGTTCATCTTGAATATCTCGATACCAAAATTGCTGAAGATACTATCGTACCTTTCGATCTGGAAACTGATATTGATAAGGAAAGTGGAAAATTATTAAGCGAATCTTACAAGTTCCCAAAGGTTTTATAAGGCCGACCTCGCGGAGTGTTACGAGATAAACCCGGCAGGAAACGGACGTCCGCCGGGTTTTCAATTTCAATGAACTTTCTGAGTTTGTGATCATCGAAGTCTAATCTCATCGTTGGTTATCATGTAACCAATGATAAAGGAGAGAAATATGAGTAGGAAAATTCTCATTACGAACGTGAAACAGCACGTTGGTGAAAGGTTTGCTTTGGCTTTCGACCCGAAGGAGTTTCCCATGAAGATGGTCGAAGACGATTTGGAAACAAAGATCACCGGCATGGTGTATCATGAATGCAGCCGAATACTGGAAATCGAAGTAGAATAAACCTATCTTTTTAAAGCCCTCGCAATTCTCGCGGGGGCTATTCTTTTTGCTTTTTTCTTATCCGAATCTTATAATCTGTTATCCTTCAAATTCATAAAAGGAGTATCTATGAAAAGATTATGCGTTTTCCTGTTTCTTATCGTCGCCCTGGTGTCCGGGGTTTCGGCGAAAATCTTCAATCCGAATGAGTTCCATGTTGGTATCGGGTGGACATTAGAGTTATACCATCCGTTAAAGATCGCCCAAAGATTAACGTTCGCGGTCGAGTTCGCCCTGAGACCGATATCACATCATTTATCGATCGTAGTCCCGTTTTCGATCTGGTACAATACCGATTTCACCTTCGGTCTCGGAGTCCGACTATATCATAATGATAATGTTTTTAGTAAGAATTATAACGGGTATTTCGGTTTTGCGACCGGCGGAACGATCTTCCTTAACCGATATTATTCCGACATCTCTATCGGTATGAAGTTTAATGCGAAACCTGCTTTTATGGAAATCGAAATAGGGGCCCGCGGGGAATATGACGGGATAGGTTATTGGTTAGGGCTTGGCATGATTGCAAATTGTCGAGCAGGTGTGATGTTCTGATAATCAGCCCCATCCGAAAAGATGGGGCTTTTTTATTCTCCAGCCGGTTTAATAATTTCTGATTTATCGACTTCCCGTAATACCTCAAGAATTTGAGGATAACCCTGATTTTCGTTAAAACGTACTTCATAGTAGTGATTTTCTAAAAGAATGGGATCGTAATATATTTTATCCATGTTTTTATAATAAGGACTATCCATTGAGTGTACTACATAGCGATACAAATATTGAGTTCCTTTACTGATGAAACGCGAACCAAGAATCTGAATAATCAATACCTGACCCTTCATTTTAACGCTACCTTTTACCGTTTTCGAGTCTTTAAAAGGCTTTCTTCTTTCGGTGCTATGTGAAAGAGAAGTGTCTTTTGATATTGTCGCGGACTCTTTCGCCATCCTGTCAGCTTCGATATTCCCTTTGGAGTCCTTGTGTCCTTTAACCCACTTAAATTCTACCTTCATACCTTTTTTCTTATAAAGATCATAGGTAACCTTTATTAAATCTTCCCATTGTGTTTGATTGTCAATAGGTTTACCATCCCTATTTCTCCATCCATTATTTTTCCAATATTTGGAACGGGGATAATTATCCACAACATAACTTGAATCAGTCCAGACAATGATTTTATTCGAAATATCATCAAATTGTCCGGAAAGCACCTCTTTCAGAGCGATAAAAGCGGCATGAAGTTCCATAATCTGATTGGTAACATTCATGTAGCCGACCTGGGGAAAAGGGTATACTTTTGGTTCATCGCCGATCGGTAGACCATTTTCATCATATTCAAACCATGAATAGCGTATTCCTATACCGCCGGAACCGGGATTTGGATTACATGATCCATCGACATGGATATTAAGTGCATACTCTTGAAAATCCTTTTCTGAATACTCTTTTTCTTTTCGTTTTTGTCTCATTCTTAACACTTCTGTCTGGATTACTTCCGTATATTATAATAAAACGTCAATTCTAAGACAAATATTAATGTAATCTCAGGGAATAAATCTTGATCTTTGTTATCCTACAAATACGAACAGGAGAATAGTCATGTCAATAAATCGGCTTTCGTCGTCAGTGATTAAGGACGACTGGTTCTTTTGGTTTTTCCAGTATGAAGATGAGTGGTTTGAGAATAACAATTTAAGCGCCAATCAAATGAGGATATTCAAAATATTCCTCAAAGACGCGGGGCTGATTATCGATAACAAATTCTCGGAACTTGCCCAGATCCTCAAGAATATAGGATGGGACAGCGCGACAGCATGGGGAATTATTCTCACCAATCTCGTTTTTAACAACCCCCAGATCAGATGGTACGCTGAAAACATTCAGGGTTCATGTACCAAGAATCACTTAATGAATAGGTTAATATGGACAGAAGGTGAAAGTAAGGTTTCCGCAAAGCAAATCGTTTATATGCTCTGGAAACTGCTTGAATTTCTACCATTGGGAAGAATTTTAAACTTCGGCGCTACTCAAGGCGATACCGTGTTTCGTACCGAGTGCCATATTCCCGACGTCAAGGTTGTCCTTTACGGTTTGTATAAGTATGCCGAAATGAATGACTATTACGAGTTCACAGTTTCTTATCTGTATAGCGCGGAGCAGTATTTTACTCCACCCCAATTATTCAAGATTTTCAGAGACGATTTTATGTGTATCATTCGTGGATTGGCGGCAGTACATCAAGATTTTATAGTTGACAAATTCACTCATGACCTGGACTCAATTCTGTTACGTAGTAATAAAACATCGCAAGACGTTCTTGAACTATTGAAATCCCAAATTTAGATATATGGAGGACTTATGGATACCCCTATTTTAAGAAATGTCGTAGACATGAAAGGAGTTACCCATCTTCTTCTTGAAGGTGAAAAGGAATGTCTTTGCGAAAACATGAATCTTGTTTTTACGGAGTTTGGCCTTAATTATAAGGCAGGAAGCCGACCGAATTTATTTGAAGTCACCTGCCCTGAATGCCTCGCAGCTCTTCGAAGACGTTTTGAAGGAATTAATGTCATTCCCCAGGAATGCCAGTATATTCCCCATGAATGGATCGAGGGAGATTACATCGTTTACGAAAGCGCCAACCGGGAAGTAGTCACGGTCAAGAACTACATAACCGGAAAAGAGGGTCAGGACTGGACTAAAGAAGGAGCGATTGCAAGGACGCTCTAAGAACGAAGCCCCGGCATTGCCCGGGGTTTTTCTTATATCTCGCCGATTGTTATACCTCAAACATGAAAAGGAGAGTTTTATGTCAGTAAGAGTCCACGCTATCACAGGTCTAAACGGCAGGACGCCGGAATATTCCGAGAGGTTTAACTACACTCATGACGAAGAAGCGCGTAATTATCTCGAAAATAGCGAGAACGTCATTCTTCGCCAGTTTTTCGACGGCGAAGGTTCCGGAGAAGCCGAGATAACCATTCAGGGGTTAAATGATCTTCTTTCTCTACTTGCGGACAATGAGTTGTCCGTGAAGTTGATCAAAGCAGACATCGATATACTGACCGCCCAGGGCGAGACCAGTATCACTTATTTCATTTTTTAAGCGTCTGGGGTTGTCTTAAAAAGCAACCCCTTCCCTGTATCTAAAACTTCAGATTATCCGGATAGATTTCAATAGCACATTCTTAAAGGAGTATAGGATGGATTACGTTTTATTTTTCCCTCAAAGTATTCTCAATGCGTTTCCCAGAAAGACCAATATACCAAAGCGGGAATGGAACAGCATAGGTGTAGTATCCCGCGTCCGGTTTCCCGAACGTAACGAAACGTGGTTCCTATATGACCATGAAAAACGGGTCTATCCTCAAAATAACCTATATTATGCTTACGTTCTTCCCCAGGGCGATTTTGTAGTCGCCGACGAAGCGGAGTATTCAGAGACCGGCGCGGTGATCGATACGGAATATATCCCTCACCAGCTCACGCTTTACGATGTGATAAAACACGATCAATGTGTAAAAGCAAAAGGGTATTAAAAAGGAATTCTTGAAATACTCTATTTCCTTTCAAACATACCGGAATTATCAATCTCCCCGCCTGTTATCTATCAAACGGAAAGAAGGAGAAGGGTATGTTATTTCTTTTAGACGCGAAACACATAGATCATTCGCATACGCTGGGAGCTGAAGAAGTATTCCGGCTTCCGTCAAAGGTACGGAGCATATTTATCAAGCTGTTCTGCGGTAACAAAGACGAAGAAGTCATACGGCTTGTCAGTAAGTATGCCCCGTTTTTAATCTCAAAGAGAGGAGTAAGGTAATGCAAAACGTAGTAACTACCGGAATTGAAATCAATCCGGAATTCGCAAAAGCGATGGATTTTATGGAAAACGGAAAACATCATGTATTCCTTACCGGAAAAGCCGGTACGGGGAAATCCACGCTTCTTTCGTACTTCTGCGAGAACACGGGACTGAACCATGTCATTCTCGCGCCGACCGGCGTCGCCGCGCTCAACGTGGGCGGGCAGACTATTCATTCGTTCTTCGGTTTCCGCCCGAATATTACTAAGGACCAAATCAAAAGATCGGACTGGCACGTCGATTTTTTAAGAAATCTCGACGTTATCATTATCGACGAGGTATCCATGCTCCGTGCCGACCTACTCGATTATATCGACGAATTCCTGCGGATCAACCGCAACCCCGCTGAAACTTTCGGCGGAATTAAGATGATTTTCATAGGGGATTTATTCCAGCTTCCCCCGGTAGTCACGGGGAATGAAGAACAGATTTTCAAGGATTATTACGACAGCCCCTATTTCTTCTCCGCACATTGTCTTGCCGGTGTCACCGTCAGATATATAGAGCTCACGAAAATCTACCGGCAGAACGACCGAAGGTTTATCGATATTCTCAATAACGTTCGGAATAACAATATCACTTATAGGGATATTTCCGAACTGAACCGCAGGGTAGACCGCGGGTTCGAGCCGTCCGAGGACGAGTTCTATATCTGGCTTACCCCGTTTAATAAGACCGTCATGGAGATCAATTCCTATCATCTATCCCGTCTTGAAGGGGAAGCCCACCGGTTTACCGCCGATATTCGCGGAGATTTCGAGGAAAAGTATTATCCCCTCGAAGACCCGCTCATCCTCAAAATAGGGGCGCAGGTTATGCTTCTCAATAACGATATTGAGGGCAGGTGGGTCAACGGTTCGATGGGTAAAATCACGAAAATAGAGGATGATCTCGATTATATCGAAGTTCAGTTAAATGACGGGGATAAGGTCAGGGTAGGCAAGAATAGGTGGGATATTTACCGCTATGAATATTCCAAAGCGGAACGACATATTAAAGCGGTGGAAATCGGGAGTTTTACGCAGTATCCTATTCGTCCGGCATGGGCGATCACTATTCATAAATCGCAGGGTAAAACGTTCGACCGCGCGATCATAGACATGGGGCGCGGAGCCTTCTCAACCGGGCAGACCTACGTCGCGCTATCGCGCTGCCGATCACTCGAAGGTATTATCCTGAAAACGCCGATAAATCAGTGGGGCGTATGGTCGGATAAACGTGTCATGGAGTTCATTGAAAATATAAGAGGATAAATAGTAAAATATTCAGGAGGTCTATTTTGGAAGAAATCACTGTAGGAAAATCGTGTCATCGTGTTCCTGCAAGCAATATTGAGTGTCTGAAAACAGATTGTACTATGTGGGACGCGAAAATCGGTTGTCTTGAAGTCGCGGCGCAGCGGGCGATTATAGCTATGGTGGATAAAGACGTATTTCGTGCCCTCATTAAGTTAGGTGATTGGTGCGACAATAATTTCACCATATCCCGTAAATCCTAACCACACTTCTCCTTTCGTTTTCCCCGTATCCGAAGTAGGGTACGGGGTTTTCTTTTAGAGAAATGTGTCGTATAATACGACACGTTTCATGTTTTCATTCTTCGAGATTACCTTCACCCACTATCATGTCCTCAAGCACAATATAAGCAATTTTCTCCGCTGTACGCAGATTAATCTTTTTGTTCAGCACTCCTACCAAGAATTCTTTCTCTTTTCCGAAAAACGCCTTGATTTCCCCGTTCCCGAAATACTTCACTTTGAAGCCTCCGGTTTCCTTTTCAAATACAGGGGCAGTCATATCTTTAACGGGTTCTTCATCGTCGCGGATAACTTCCGCTTCAAGAATCCTGTCCGTATCCGCTTCCTGTGCTTCGATAATCTTTTTCGTTCTATTTAATGATAAAATGAAATCATCATCGACTGCTTTTCCGTCCAGAATATCGCCTAATAGCTGAAAGCGGATATCTTCATCCTTCACTTGCGAAGCGATTTTCAGCTTAAATACTCCGGAATTTTCCATCGGTTTTTCGATAATATGCAGAAGTTCGTCGTAGTCCGGTATATCCATTAACCCTTCTGCCTGACGCTTTATTGAAACGGTACCTCGGATAGCCCTCACAATCTTGATAAGGTCGTAGACATGTGACCTGTTTCGCGGGATATGCTCTTTCATCCAATTAGTCCAGGAGTCCTCGCGGTTATAAAAGGTTTTCCAGTTTTCATGGGTTACGAATAAATCAAGCGCAATCTGGGCTTCGCTTCTGTCAATCTGATTGAAGTTTTTCTCAATCCGCTTTTCAATTACGGAAAGCGATAACGGCTGAAGAGTAGCCGTATCGTAGTATAGTGGTGAAATCCCCTTTAAATCCTGAGGAGCTACGGATAACGCGGTATCGTTTTTCGGCTGGTTTAAGTTCGAGTTATTAATATCGAATTTAACTTTACTTGCCATTTAATACCCCCAGAAGATGATCTACAAAACCCTTAAATTCCTCATAAGATTTCGTATTTTCCGGTAAAAAATGTCCCGCCTGTGAAAAAGTGGCTGATATATCCGACTTTAGCGATATGGGGTAGGGGTACAGAATATCGCTATAATCTGTTTTTAATTTCTCAAGAAAACTGTTTTTTACACTGCGGTTATCGTACATATTCGATACGATCATTTCGTCAATACCCTTATTTACGAGGCTTTTCGACCTTCTGCACTTTGCGATTGCTTTCTGAGTAGGAACAATACCGCGGACAGACCAGGACTCAAGCTGGGTAGGGATAACCGTCATATCCGAAGCTATAATCGCGGAATTCATGAGTAACCCGACTGCTGGGGGGCTGTCGATAATGCAATAATCATAGTCACCGACGATATCGGATAATAGGGGATCGTTCAGTTTTTGATAAAGTACGAATGAGCTATTCGGGGTACTGGCCATATCAATTTCAACAAAAGACAGGTCGATTTCTGACGGGATAAAGTCGAAATTATTATCAACATGAATAACGGTTTCCGAGACAGGTTTATCCTCGCCGATTACATTCCGGATCGTATAATCGACCTGTCTTGTAACCAAGTGAGCCGTCGCAGCGCTCTGCGGGTCCATATCGATCATTAATACCTTGTAATTCTCGGAAAGGATTTTAGCGGTTTGGAGTGAGATACAGGTTTTACCTACACCGCCTTTTACCGTAGAAAATGACACAGTTTTCATATATAAATTCCTCCCGCAAGCATTATATCAGATATTAATAGGAAAATCAATTTGTCGTATCATACGACATATTTATTCCGCAGGTTTTAGTAAATTTCCTGGTAATTATCTCCTATTCTGTTATTAATCAAATACGTAAAGGAGTAGGTATGATGGGTATAATCAACAAACTTCTCAAGGTTTTCGGTATAGTAATTCTTCCCAGAAAAAGAGCCTTACATAGTCTTGCGGTAGATTACGCGCTGATTAAAGTTCAGATCGACGCTCTTTCTCATCTTACTGATCTTATCAGTATCAAGGAGCTCAAGAAACAAGTACAGGTTTATGAGGAAGATTTACTTAAAGCCTAAAACACTTCTTTCTTATACCCCGGTATCCGCTGGGGTATTTCTTTTATCTTCATTCCTGTTATTCTACAAACACGAAAAGGAGATGTTTATGAAGGGTATTTCTACACACGCTGAAGCCGCGAAAGCGATCAGGGCAGAACTGAAAGTACAGTTTCCGAATGTAAAGTTCAAAGTTCGCTCGGATAGTTTCGCAGGCGGGAACTCGGTTGATATTTACTGGATCGACGGCCCGAACATAGCGCAGGTAGACGAGATAGTCCGTAAATTCAAGTACGGAAAGTTTAATTCATGGAACGATATGTATGAGGACAATAACCGCAATTTCAATCTCCCGCAGGTGAAGTATGTAATGACCCACCGCGAGATATCTTTCAATACTGCGGTGAAGGTCGTCGAAAAGATTAAAAAGGAAACGGGTTTTGAGATTACAATTTCCCCGAAAGAAAATAACGGCTACAAAATCGAAAACCTTTATACCGAAGTATTTGAAGCATTTCGAGGAAGGTATAACGGTGATCCTATCAGAGGTTATGCCACCGAAATGACTTTCTGAACGAAAAGCCCCGGCAAAGCTCCGGGGCTTTATATTTTTAATCTCCCTACCTGTTATTTAAAAAATAAACCACAGGAGTATTCTATGATGGATGTCCGTGAGTACAAAAAGCTGCCGAAGGAAGATAGGGTAGCTTACCTTAAATCCCTCGATAAAACCGAGCGGAATGTGATGCTCAAGAAGATCAAGAAAAGTATTGATCGCGGAATGCGCGATCAGGTCATGCGAGATATGGGTCTCACGAAAGTACGGGGCGCCGTATCCGGCAAGGTATTTTGGGAATAAGATTGCTCCGCTCACCACGCCCCGCAGAAATGCGGGGTTATTATTTTCATCAATAATATTTCAATGAATACAGCCCAATGAATACGTCTCAATGCGTACAAGTCATTATTAACATTTTAATAGATACAGGTCAATGATCACATTCCAATAATAACATTTCAATACTATCAATGATTACAATTCAATAGGTACAATATCCCGTTTTCGTTATCATTGAATGATAGCATTGACATCCTGTAAATCTCCGTTTCTGTTAATATTCAAATAAGCAAAGAGGAGCGTTTCATGCCGGAAGAAAAGAAGTACGATTTCAAGATCGCGGTACACGTCGAAGATAAGAAACTCATGGGTATCCGGTTAATGAATAATCCGGAAGATATCAAGGACGGCGACACTCACGTTTTTACGTGGCCCGTCGATCCCCGCTTTACCGGCGCTTTCACCGCAGCAGACATGATCTGCGAGCTTAGCGGATGGGAAAATCAAATTCCGCTCTCATCCAGTTTTTAAAGGTAAGCCCTGGCGATCACCAGGGCTTTTTCTTATCTGAATGATTGTTATCATATAACGAACGATAAAGGAGCGGAGCATGAGTACATTCGACAGGTATGCTTATACGGTCGCCGATGTTATTCAGGACGTCTGGAAACAACAGAGCACCGAACACCCGATCCACGGGTTTTATCACGGGAATTCCCAGCGCAAAGTAGAAAACCTGCTTCAGAAGGGTTTAATCGCACGTCAGTCGAACGGCGCTCTTTTCGTTACCCCGCTCGGGATGGCGTGGATTTCCGAAGGCTGCCAGACGAAAGGAAACGGGGCGATCATCATGCCGCAATAATTCATGGTTTTTAGGACAGTAAAGAAACCGTATCTGTAATAAGGTACGGTTTTTTCATATCTCTTTATTTGTTATTCTACAAACAGCATAAAGGAGAGTATATGACTACCCTTATCGGAAACAAGGCAAAATTTCGCGAAGTCTATTTTCAGGAATTGAAGGTTTCGGTTCAGAAACACCCGGAGGATTACAGGTATTCTTCTGATCCGGAAATCGCTCGTGTTGTAGATAATATGACTGAAGCTTTTGCCAAGAATGGCGCAGGTATAAGCAACGCAATCCGAAGAACTTGCAGAAAGCTGGGTATTAAAGCGACATTCACCGAGATCAAGAAATTTCTCAATTCGTAGAAAGGGCGGGGAAACCCGCCTTATTTTTTATTATCTATATTTCTGTTATTCTACAAACAGCATAAAGGAGAGCGTTATGAGAGTGAAAGAAAAAGTGAGAGTCAGAGCAACCGCCAGACCGGTTTACATGACGGGGAGTGAAATGCGGGAATACTTTGAACTGAAGGAAAAGCTGATTGAGAACAATGCTTTCGTGACCGCAGAAAACACCTACGAATGGAACAGGCTGAACGAGCTCACAATAAAATACCAGAACGAGCTCTACGCCCTTGCCAGCGCATAATAATCAACCCCGGAAAACTTCCGGGGTTTTTGTTTTCAAATCTTTCTATTTGTTATACATGAAAAGGAAAGAAGGAGCAGAGCATGACACAGACAAAACCGTATTATCGCGGAACTACCGGAAAATTTAAGGAAGGGCAGAAAGTAACCCTTAAATCCGGGTATTCCGGTATCATCGAAGGCGAGTACGAAGACGATCTATGGGAAGTTCGTCTTGAAAGCGGCAGTATAGTCGCGTCTTCATACGAGATTGTTTCCGTACCTCTCGAATCTGATGAAAGTCCAGTCGGTCCAGTTATTTCCAGCTATTCCCGCGCGAACGCCATCGCAGACGGAACCCTCATCGATCTTAACCAGTTAATTCCGGTCGCGGAGTCTGGGTACAAGTATCCCGTCGCCTGCACCGCGTCCGTTTTCGCGCTCATCACCCGCGCGATCGAAAAGTATTCCTACATGGATGAAAAAGGGATAACCTGGGATATCCTTTGGATGTCCCGAATGTACCCTACGAAGAAATGGGAAACCGGTAGACTGTTCAAGGTAAAAATAGGAAGTACGGTTCACACCCTGAAACTCGAAGCCGGGCCCGGCGACAATGGGGAAGGGGTTATAACAATAATGACTCCGGAAGAAGATTAAAAAACCCTCGCTCATCACACCCCGCAGAAATGCGGGGTTTCTTATTTTTATCAATCTTCCTATCTGTTATCTATAAAACGGAGAGAAGGAGATATCTATGCTTATTCTGCTTCATTTCAAAGATGGTAAAAATGTATATTCGTCAGCGGGTTCTATCAAACACGCCAAATCTCAGGCTAAAAAGTCCGGCGCTGAAAGCGTTATTGCTTTCATCCAGAATAACCAGAACAAAGCGAGAACTTACAACCGCGACCAGTTTTAAGAAGATACCCCGCTCAACAAAGCGGGGTTTTTCTTATATCTTCCAGTTTGTTATTTATAAAACGAAACAAGGAGCAGAGTATGATAGGGTTTATCCACCGTTCTATGTATCACGAGTTTATTGAAGTAGAATCGTTCTATTCCGGACACCCCATATTCGATAGAACTACAAAACTGATACATCGACCCACAGGAGAAGTCGTTACTGAAAAATTAGGTTCATGGTCAAAAAAGGCTCTTATTTCAGTTCATAACCGAAGAGTGGAACATCTCAAATCTGTTAAATCATAAAACAATTCAAGGAGAAGCCTATGAGTTTACACGTCATTACCTTGACACCCGAGGAGCTGGAAGCCCTGAAAAAGGTACATCAGTATCTTTATCAGGACGAAAAGGAACACTACGAACAGTATCAGGAAGAACTTAAAAACGAAGGGTTGAGCGAGGAGATGATCGAGGAAGAGAAAAAAGGACATATATGCTATTCCCTCGAAATTCTCGAAGAAATCCTTAAAAAGTTCCTTTAATCCCGAAGCCCCCGCTACCGGGGGCATTTCTTTTATCTTACCAACTGTTATCTATCATAATAAACATAAGGAGCTAATATGGGAGTACATGTCAACCTAAAGGTCAGGGGAAGCCTGAATACCGAATTGCCGGTCGAGCGTACCATCGAACTGGAAAAATGTCTTACGGAAACGTCCGCGGACCTTAATCTCGCCGGTCTTTCAGAACAGGATAAAAATGACCTGTTCGATAATCTCCGCATTACCGCTTTATCCCGCGAAGATAATGAACCCGTAAATTATGACGGTGATTTTCAGGATGCAAAGATGATGGTGAGCGAAGCAAATGAGAAACTCAAAACCGCGCTCAACACTGCTCTCGACGCCCTGCTTTCTACCCTCATCGAACGCAAAATTCAGTGTATCAAAGTGAGCGGAGTCCATTTCTATACCACGGATACCACCGAAGAACTGAATGCGAACTATCTTATCGTTCAGGACTTCGATTCTCCTAATCCTTACCTTGAGATTTACGGCGATGCCGAATCTGATTATAATTATGAGCAGGACGGCATTAAACCGCAATATCTCGAATTGAACGAGTTATCCGACCTCATTCTTCAAATTGATACCGATAAACTCGATCCCGTCAGTATGAAAGATTTCGAGACTTGGTTATACGGACAGGACGACGAGGATGACGAAGAATAATCACTCCGCCCCGGAAGCATCCGGGGCTTTTTTATTATCTTTCCCGCTGTTATCTCTTCAAGAACGTAAGAGAGGATAATATGGTTTTCTTCAAACAGCACGAAATTTTGCTTGATAAAATCGTCGCTTGGTTATCCAGTATCGGAAATACCGTTACCGAAGTAGCTACTTCAAAAGGGTTCACATACTTTCCTTATCATTTCATTTACTTTAAAAACCCTCTTACGGACGAACAATGTGAGATAATCGACCGTAAAATGCTTGAGCGAAGCATTCGTAACGACCCGAAGACCGATGAGATTGTACCCGGCACTTACGTTATCAGTTACGCGATCGACAGGGAATATAATTCACTTCAATTTGCCGTCAATATCTATCTGATAGGGGGTACCGAATGATTATCATTATCGGCGTCAATCCGGTCAACCAGGGTTCCAGTTATGTCTTTTTCCCGCTATTCTACATTTTGCACGATAACGGAAATAAGGAATGCGTACATATTCGTAAACCTTTCCAAACCCACGAAGAAGCAAAAGCGGAAGCCGAGCGAGGCGCGAAGGAGTATGAAAATTTACTC